>CANNMN010000073.1 GCA_947505885.1 Rickettsiales bacterium | reverse complement strand
TTTTCATTTTTAAAGAGGGTCAATATCGATTCGCATTCGAATCGAATTAGGAATTTCAATGCTTAAAATCACGTCAGAAATTAATTTCTGCAAATTAATTTTACGCTCAGTTTTTAAATTTACTAAAAAGTGGTGACGATTTTTTAAGCGTTGAAGTGGCGCCGGTGCAGGTCCAAAGATTTCAATTTTTTCACTCGCCGGAAAATTTTTGATTAATTTTTTAGCAAAATTTTTCGCTTCGCTTTCAACAAAAGAACTTACTTCAAACTTGGCCATCCTTGCAAATGGCGGGAGTTCAAGGTTTTGACGATTCTTGATTTCAAAATCGTAAAAAGATTTTTTGTCATTTTTTAACAACTGACCAAATAAGAAATTCTCTGGATTATAAGTTTGAATCATCACTCTTCCTTGCTCACTTCTTCTGCCAGCGCGACCAATTACTTGCGTTAAAATTTGATAGGCTTTTTCGAGCGCGCGTAGCTCAGAAGAATAAAGCAAGCCATCCGCATCGATGATTCCGACAAGAGTGAGATCAGGAAAATCGTGACCTTTTGTGACCATCTGCGTTCCAATAATTACATCAATTTCGCGACCTAAAATTTTTTCAACCAATTCGTCAACATCAGAAAAACTTGTTACATTGTCACTCGTAACCAAAGCAATTCGCGCTTCAGGAAAACTATTTCTTACCTCCTCCGCGAGCTTCTCAACGCCGGCGCCAAGACCGATCAAACTATCTTTCTCGCCACAAAATTTACACTCTATTGTCGGCCTTTCGTGATGACCGCAATGATGACAAATGAGCTGATTTTTTGACTTGTGCAGCACAAGATGAAAATCGCAATCCGAGCAATCATATTTTTTCCCGCAAGTCTTACAAAGCGTTACTGGCGCGTATCCGCGACGATTTAAAAAAAGCATCGTCTGCTTTTTTTGTGTCAAATTTTGTGTAATTTCTGCGCGTAATTTCTGCGAAAGAAATTGACCACTTGGCAATTTTTCTCGCCGCAAATCGATTAATTCGATTTCATTTTTTGCGCCAAATTTTTGTTCTAAAATAAAATGCTGATACTTGCCCAAAACCGCATTTGAGTAGGTCTCAAGCGCTGGCGTTGCCGAAGATAAAATCACCGGAAATTTTTCTAAATTAGCTTTGACGATCGCCATGTCGCGCGCATGAAAATTAAAAACATCTTCTTGTTTAAAAGATGAATCATGCTCTTCATCAACAACGATTAGTTGTAAGTTTTTGAAAGGCAGAAGAAGGGCTGAGCGTGCGCCAATTAAGACCTTAACCGACCCCTCAACAACACCGTAAAAAATTTCTCTTCTCTCTTTTTGCGAAATTTTTGAATGCCAAAGTGCTGGCTTGAATTTAAATTGCTCTTCGAAGCGAAGCAGTAATTGCGAGGTGAGAGCGATCTCGGGAAGAAGAATTAAAATCTGCGCTTCCAGATTTTGTGTAAGGATTCTCGCAATCAGCGCAAAATAAATTTCGGTTTTTCCCGAGCCAGTAACGCCATCAATAAGACTAACCCCCTTCGACGAGCTCAAGGTTGAGAGTTCATCAAAAATTTCGCGCTGCTTTGGCAATAATTTTCTTAGAGAAAATTTTTCTGGTTCAATTTTTTGTTCGAGACCTTTCGACAATTTTTTTGTTTTGTCTGAATTTAAAATTCCAATAAAAGCTCGCAACACCAAGCCTCGGCTAGCAAGGTTGTAAGTCGCAATCACCTCAATAAATTTTAACTGATTTTTGCTAAACTTTACCCGCGAATTTATCGCCAGAATTTTTTTTATCTTCGCTTCCGCAAGTTTTTCTGGCGCAGATTTTTTGATCTCAACAACTACGCCCCAAATCTCTTTTCTACCGAACTGAACTTTCACCACATCGCCAATTTCAACCTCTTCTTCTGCCTTGTAAGTAAAAGCTTCGTCCAAAGCTAACGGCAATAAAACTTGGGCGAAAACTTCTGACATGATTTGTTGATTTAAGAGATCGGGATCGACTAATTTCGCACTCTACTTTTTCCAAAATTCAATTTCAAAACTTCCATGAAATTTTTTATCGACTCTGCCGAAATTGCTGAAATCAAAGAACTTGCTGCTTACGGCTTGCTTGATGGCGTTACAACTAACCCAAGTTTAATCGCAAAATCTGGACGCGATTTTAAAGAGGTAATCGCGGAAATTTGCTCTGTTGTTGAAGGTCCAGTCAGTGCTGAAGTGGCAGCAACCGATTTTGAAAATATGGTTCGCGAAGGAGAAATTCTTAGCAAGATCGCTAAAAATGTTTGTATCAAATTGCCGCTAACAATGGACGGACTCAAGGCCTGCAAATATTTCTCAAACAAGGGAATTCAAACAAATGTCACGCTTTGTTTTTCTGCAGCTCAAGCAATTTTAGTTGCAAAAGCTGGTGCAACTTTCGTTTCTCCATTTGTGGGAAGGCTTGATGATATTGGGCAAGATGGTCTTTCTCTAATCGAAGAAATTTGCCAAATTTATTCAAACTATCCGGCTTTTAAAACGGAAATTCTTGTCGCTTCAATTCGCCACCCAATCCACATCACTGCTGCTGCAAAAATGGGCGCCCATGTTGCAACTATTCCAGGCAAGATCTTAAAACAATTGGCTTCGCACCCACTTACTGAAAAAGGATTGGAAACTTTCGTAAAAGATTGGGCTTCGACCGGACAAAAGATTTAATTTTATTGCCGCAAAAATCCTCACGAAGGGGCGAATGGCGGCGAAAGCTTTCTTGTTAATATTGCAAAAAGAGTTGTTTGGGTCTCGCGAGAATGAACAACAAAATAAATTACGACCTACTTCTCCAGTCAGATGGCGCGAAAATTTACTCCGCCTTGCTCATATCCATTCCCATCTCGATATTCACCTTCCCGGCATCGCTACGATATTTAATTTCGACTTCGCCTTGACCGTCATCGTTGATGTAAACGTGCGAAGATGAAACGGCACCAGACATTAAGTTCCAAGTCGGATCAACCTCGATCCAGCGCCCACCATAAAAAATCATATTCCAACTGTGGCCTTGGCATTTTTCTTTCTCGTCACAAGCCGCTCCATCAATAACAAAGGACGGAATGCCCGCAAGGCGCGCTAAGCCATCGTAAAGCCGCGCATATTCCGTGCAGACGCCCAAACGATTGGTCACTATAACTTCCAGACTCGGCAGCTTTCCTACATATGCGAGATCGTAGGTCAAAAATTTGTTAACGAATTTTCCGATCGCAACATAGATCGGCAAACCGGCATAAGCACTATCGCCGCGAATTTTTTGTAATATCGAAGTAAGCAGCGTCGCCTCTTCTTGACTAACCTTGCTGTAATTAATCATGTTGCGCATCACCTGCCTGCGCTGGGCTGGGCCAGTTGAAATTCTTGCCGAACTTTTAATTTCCAATTTATTTGTCGGCACTTTGAAGGTGTAAGAAGTATCGTCGCCCTTTCGATCGGTAACCACCGGCCTAGTGCTGAATTCTTTCATGTAGCCCTCAACTTTCTGCCTACTTGCTTGAAAATATGGCGGCATTTTTAGCATAAATTCTCCGAGAGGTTTTTCGGAACTTATCGTGGTTTTAACCGCAACATTCCATGTGGCGCTTAGCTGTGTAAATTTTATGATTTCACTAATTCCTTCTTTAGGCACGACCGCAGAGTAAGTGATCACGTTACCATTATTGACGGCTTTTGGGTTGTATGAAATCAGCTCATATCCGGGAAAATCTACAGTGATTAAAGCCTCGGCACCGGCAGCAAAATCTGGAACATAAATCGCTTCTTGGCGGAAATTTGGATTAATTGCGATATGTTTTTCTTTAGCCAAAAAACTAAAAGAAACCCTCTGCCCACTAATCTTTGGCTGAGGAAAGGTAATTTTTAAAACATTTTCTGCGAAGTCATATTTCGCCGGTTTGCCTTCAAAGCTAACATTGGCAATCGAGATCTCTTCTTTACTGTCGAAGCTAATTGAAAAGGCGGTCATGGCCTGATCTTTCGGCAAGTTTTTAACTTGTCCTGCAATTGTAATTACTGATTTTTTTCCATCCTCAACTAACTGCACAGCCTCATTCCAGTTAGTAACCACAAAGTCCGCTTGAGCCTGAAGCGGAAAAAGAATAAAAATAAAAAGTAAAAATTTGAGCGATCTCATCGAATAAAATGTTTTGGATAATCTTCACAATCGCTGGTGCGACATTACAAGCTTTCAGGAATTTAGAGCAAAAATATCTCAACCAAAAACTCGACACGCTGACAGTTACTTGGTCACGCTTTCTATTCCCACTTCCCTTAGCAATCGCGGCAGTTTCCTGCAGTTTTAATTCCGTAAGCAATCAATTTATTTTGCATTGCGCAGTCACCGCCAGCTTTCAAATCACCGGAAATTTTTTGCTGCTGCGTACGATTCGTTCGAAAAATTTTAGCATTGGAATTGCCTTCTACAAAACGGAACTTCTGCAATCTCTTTTGCTCGGAATAGTCTTTTTCAATCAACATATTTCCACAGGTGGGTTAGTGGCAGTTTTAGTCACGGCTGCCGGAATGATTTTGATGTCGAACCTAAATTTAAGAAAATTCGAACTCGACAAAGCCGCATTTTTTGGAACTTTATCCGGCCTCTGTTTTTCGATCTCGGCCTTCAATTTAAAATTCGCTTCCGATCAAATGAAGTTGATTGGATTTAATGACTACGCCGCTGGAGCGATGGTTTTAATGTGGGTAATTTTACTGCAAAATTTAATTTTCTTAATCATCAAATCTTCGCAACGTCGCTTAAAAAAAGATCTCGGTAATTTATTTGCCGCCGAAAATCGTCGCTCTTTTTTGAAAACCAGCGTCTTAAGTTTTACTGGATCGATCTTGTGGTTTTTAGCTTTTTCCATCGGCAATGTTGTCTACGTAAAAGCGGTCGGACAAGTTGAGTTAATCGTCTCTTTATTCATCTCTTGGCACCTCAAAGAAAAATATAAAAAGCGAGAACTTGTCGGAATCGCCGTAACCGCGCTAGGCATTCTGGCGCTAATATTTTTTCACTAATCCAACGCTATTCGACAGTTTCAATAACGCTTGAATTATGACGGGGTTTTGAGGCGTTCAAAGCAATATCCATAACGCGTCATGCTGAGTCGTCGAAGCATGAAACAACAATCAAAATGAAACTAGTCTCCTGGAATATCAACTCACTGCGACTGCGACTTCCTTTGCTTAAAAAATTTGTTGAGCAAACAAATCCCGACGTAATTTGCTTACAAGAAATAAAGGTTTCCGACCCAGAATTTCCGCTGCTTGAAGTTAGGGCTCTTGGTTTTGATTACATCGAATTTTCCGGCGAAAAATCTTACAATGGCGTTGCCATTCTTTCAAAATTTCCACTCACTGAAGTTAGTAAAATTGACGTCTGTAATTACGGTCACAAACGTCACATTTCAGCTCAGGTGAATGGTGTTGAGCTTCACAATTTCTATGTGCCTGCGGGTGGCGATATTCCTGATGCGGCACTTAATACCAAATTCGCGCACAAGTTGAAATTTATCGATTGGATGACTACGCATTTTGCCGCGCAAAAAAACAAAAAAATAATAATTGTCGGCGACTTAAATATTGCCCCACTTGAGCACGACGTTTGGTCGCACAAACAACTTTTAAAAATCGTTTCGCACACTCCAATCGAGGTCGAAAAAATGACGCGCTTGCAAGGAAGTTTAGACTTCCTCGACACCCACCGCCACTTTGTTGATCCTTCCGAGAAACTTTACAGCTGGTGGAGCTACCGAGCTAAAAATCCACTTACCGCTAATAAAGGCCGCAGACTCGATCACATTTGGGCGACGCCAAATCTAAGATCTAATCTAGAATCGATGAAAATTTACCGCGATTTTCGTAGCGAAATTCAACCGTCAGATCACGTTCCAATCGAAACTGTTTTTAATTTTTTATGAAAAAAATTCTGATAAAATCGAAAAAAGAAATGGCTGATCTAGCCCGAGAAATAGCAGCTTTAGCACAAGTCGGAGATTTGATTTGCCTGAAAGGAACTTTGGGCGCTGGCAAAAGTTTTTTTGCCAAAAATTTTATTAATTCGCTGCAAGAAGAAGAAACAGAAGTGCTAAGCCCAACATTCAATTTGGTTTATTCTTACGAGACAAAAAAAGGCGAAGTTTTTCATTTTGATCTTTACCGAATTAAGTCAGCGGCAGAGCTTGAAAATATTGGCTTTTTCGAAGCGCTAAAAAGCGGAATTTGTCTGATTGAATGGCCAGAAATTGCGGCGGAATTTCTTCCTGAAAATTGCCAAGAAATCGAGATAAAAATTCCGATGGGTGAGAATGAAGAGATGCGCGAAGTTACGAACTCGGCCGGTTGAACGGGGTCGAAATTTGGTGGATAAGATTTTAGAGGTTTCGACTTCGCTCAACCGGCGAACGCGTTTTTATTCCTGGGAAATACCTTTTTCCAACTCCAACAAATCCTTTGGCAATGGAACTTCGAAAAACATTTCGCGTTTGTCGCGCGGGTGAAGGAAGCCGATTTTGTAAGAGTGGAGAGCCTGACGTGGAAATTTTTCGACGAGATTTTTTACTTTTAATTCGATCTCTTTTGGCGCCATTTTTTTGCAGGAGCTGTAAAGTTGGTCGCCAACAAGTGAGTGCTTAATCGCTTCCATGTGGACGCGAATTTGGTGGGTTCTGCCGGTTT
>CANNMN010000072.1 GCA_947505885.1 Rickettsiales bacterium | reverse complement strand
TCATTGCCGGCGAAAAATCAAAATTCGCCGCGATCGGTCAGGTTAACAAAATCTAGGGTCTTTAATTTTATTTTCGATCTTCCAACCGTCATCCCCGCGCAGGCGGCGGGGATGACTTGACACGTTATTAGGGAAATAAGTCAATAAACCAAACCAAAATGAAAAAATTTTTCATCATTGCCGGCGAAGCTTCAGGCGACTTGCTTGGTAGCAAGTTGATTCGTGAGCTAAAGCTGTTGCAGCCAAATGCGATTTTTCTTGGCGTTGGTGGAAAATTAATGAGAGAGCAGGGCCTAGTTTCAATTTTTCCGATGGAAGATTTGTCGGTGATGGGATTCGCCGAAGTCTTGCCTCATCTGCCTAAATTGCTGCGTCGAATCAAGCAAACAGCGGAAGTAATCAATCAGGAAAAACCAGATTACGTAATCACAATTGACTCGCCGGATTTTTGTTTTCGCGTTGTCAAAAAAGTTTCAGGTCAATTCAAAAAAGTGCATTTAATTGCTCCATCAGTCTGGGCCTATCGCCCTGGCCGAGCAGCAAAGGTTTCTAAGCTCTACGATTTGTTGCTTTGCATTCTTCCTTTCGAGCCGCCTTATTTTGAAAAGCATGGTTTGAAGAGTGTTTTTATTGGTCATCCACTTCTTGAAGATGCGCCAGTTAACGAAGTACAAAGTAAAAAAGAAGAATTGCTAATTGCTCTAACGCCAGGAAGCAGAAGCTCTGAGGTCAAAAATATTTTCCCAGAATTTATTGGTGCGATCAACTTGCTTGCGCCAAAATTTCCGAATTTAAAAGTGGTAATTCCTTTGATCGACAAGACGCGTGAGCTGGTGATTGAAATGGCAAAAACTTTGCAAGTTTCATTTTCTTTTTGTGAGCAAAGCGAGAAAAAATCGGTTTTTTCTAAGGTGAATTTTGCTTTGGCAAAATCTGGCACGAACACTCTAGAATTCTCTCTTAATCGCATTCCTATCGTCGTAGCTTACAAGGTCAATTGGCTTAGTTATTTTTTGATCAAAATGATGATTAAAATTAAATTCGGCAATTTACTTAACTTGATTTTGAACCGAGAAATTATTCCAGAAATGCTGCAAAGAAATTGCGAGTCTAAAAAAATTTCTACCGCTTTAGAAAAATTAATTTCCTATCCAAATTTAGCACAAAAACAAATCGATGAAGCTGCTGTGGCATTAAAAATACTTGGACTTGGAAGTCTTGAAAATCCTAGTCGAAGAGCTGCAAAGGAAATTATTTCATTTTCACAAAACTAACATTTTGCTATTAATTTGTAGGCATTGATTCGGGATGGTTATTAACATATTCCGAGTATTTTATTCCAGATTCCTGTGTGCATGGGAATGAAAAGGGAGAAAATTTGCGATTAAATTATCGAATCAAAATGAGAGCTCTGTTCGCAATTTTTCTACTAATTTCTCCTTGCTGCTACGCCGCTGAAATTGCTTGCGGGGAAGATTACTCTTACCTCGTTTTTGAAGCTGACAGTTACGAAATTCTCTCCGAAAGAAAAGCTGATCGTATTCTTTACCCCGCATCTCTGACGAAAGTGATGACGCTTTATTTAACTTTTGAAGCTCTCAAGAAAGGCAAATTACATTTGGATCAAGAGTTAAAAATTTCAGCGCATGGCGAAGAAATTTCGCAGGTTAACAAAATTAATACCTTGAATGCGAAGGAAGGAAATAAAATCACTGTGCGTGAAGCGATCTTGGCGGTAATCGTAAAATCATTTAACGAAGCCTCGGTGACATTGGCTGAAGCGGTTGCAGAAGATGAATGGAAATTCGCTCGTCTGATGAATAAAAAGGCGCGCGAGCTTGGAATGACCAGCAGTAGTTTTCGCAATGCGAGCGGCTTGCACGAAGATGGTCAATACACGACGAGTTACGATTTAGCGCGTTTGGTAATTGCGATTAGAAAAAAATTTCCCGCCTACTACCATTTCTTTGCGCAGAAAAAATTTACCTACCGCGGAACTGAATATGAAACTCGTAACATGATCATTCTTGATTACGAAGGAGCGGAAGGGCTGAAAACTGGCTTCACCAATGCGGCGGGATTTAATTTAATTTCAGTGGCAAAAAGAAAAAAATATCGAGTTGCCTCTGTTTTGATGAAATGCTCTGACTCAGAGCGTCGCTACAAATTAACCCGTCAGTTGCTTGATGATGGATTTGAAAATCTTCAGAAAGAAAATCTTTTTGCGGTGAAGATTGCCACCATTCGCTCACAATAAAGAATGGGGTAAGGCCTAAACTAAGAAATATTTTCCACCGAAAAATAGGCCTCGCTGCTGTTCAAATCAGGGGGAAGAATTTTAATTCCATGACTCTTCGCCGCTTGTAAAAAAATATTAATTTTATCTGCATTGTCGATATCAAGATTCATTGAAGCGGTAATGAATTCTACCGGGTAATGCGCCTTTAAAAAAGCAGTTTGGTAGGAGATTAAAGCGTAGGCAGCGGCGTGAGATTTATTGAATCCGTAGCCAGCAAATTTATCGACGAGATCGAAAATTTCTCCAGCCTGCTTTTCTGGAACATTATTTTTCATTGCGCCATTTACGAAAATTGTGCGTTGTTGATCCATCTCTTCTTTAATTTTTTTACCCATCGCCCGACGCAATAAATCTGCAGCTCCGAGGCTATATCCAGAAAGTACTTTAGCGATTTCCATCACCTGTTCTTGATAAACAATTACGCCGTAAGTTTCTTTGAGAGTTGGTTCCAAAAGTGGGTGAGGGTAGGTGATTTTTTCATTGCCGTGTTTGCGACGAATGTAAGTTGGAATATTGTCCATCGGGCCAGGGCGGTAGAGCGAAATTAGGGCGATGATGTCTTCAATTTTATCCGCTTTCATCTGACGAAGAACGGCGCGCATTCCCGAAGATTCAATTTGGAAAACGCCGATGGAGTTTCCTTTGGCAAGCATTTCGAAGGTTTGTGGATCGTCAAGTTTGAGATTGGCAATGTCGATTTTGATACCGCGAGTTTTTTCAACTAACTTAACCGCTTCGAAAATTACAGTGAGAGTTTTAAGACCGAGAAAGTCGAATTTTACCAAACCTGCTGCCTCTGCATATTTCATCGAATAACCAACCGCAGGCATGCTTGAGCCTTCGTCATTGTAAATCGCGCAGATTTCGCAAAGTGGCTTGTCGCCAATAACGATGCCGGCTGCATGAGTTGAGGCGTGGCGATTTAGGCCTTCTAATTTTAATGCAATGTCGACGAGTTTGGTAATTTGCGGATCTTCCTTAACCGCTTGTTGCAAGTCTTTATCCATCTCAATCGCCTTACCCAAAGTGACTGCTTCGATGGCGTTAAAAGGAATCAATTTGCATATTCGATCAACTTGATTGTAAGGCATTTGCAGAACCCGACCCACGTCTTTCAAGACCGCACGTGCTTGCAATTTTCCGAAGGTGATAATTTGTGCGACGTAATCGCGACCGTATTTTTGCTGAACGTAATCGATTACTTCGTCGCGACGCGCCTGACAAAAATCGATGTCGAAATCGGGCATTGAGACGCGATCAGGATTTAGAAAGCGTTCAAAAAGTAAGCCGAAACGAATCGGATCAAGATCAGTAATTTGCAAAGACCAAGCAACGATTGATCCGGCACCAGAGCCTCTTCCTGGCCCAACTGGAATGTCATTATTTTTTGCCCATTTAATGAAGTCCGATACGATCAAAAAATATCCGGAGAAATTCATTTTAGTGATCACTGAAGTTTCAAAATCGAGACGAGCAAAATATTCTTCTTCTATTTCTTTTTGTTCTTCTGGGGAAATTTCTTCAATCTCAAACTTGCGTTGAAGCCTTATTTTCAGGCCTTCAGCTGATTGTTTTTTTAATTCTTCAGCTTCGTCAAAAGATTTTTCATTACTAAATTTTGGCAGAGTAGGTGGCCTTTCAAAGGCCATGATGTGACATTTTTTAGCGATGTTGACTGTATTTTCGATCGCCTCCGGAACGTCACTAAACAAAGCCTCCATCTCGCTTGAACTTTTAAAAAATTGCTCTGGTGAATTTTTTTTACGCTCTTTGTCGGAAATGGTTTTTCCTTCGCCGATGCAAGCCAAGATATTTTGAGCCTCATGCAAATCTTTGGTGAGAAAATAAGTGTCATTGGTTGCAACCAGAGGTAGGTTGTGCTTGAAGGCAAGGTCGATGAATTTTTGTTCAAGAATTTTTTCTTCTTCAGTTCCGTGGCGCGTGAGTTCGATGTAAAAATTTTGCGGAAAAGTTTGAATGAGTTCTTTGATTAATTGATCGATCGCCTTGTCTTGATTATTGAGCAATAACTTGCCGATTGCGCCTTCAACAGCGCCGGAAAGAGCGATTAATCCTTCAGATCTCGTCTTGAGTAAATCGAAATCGATGTGAGTTGAAAGGCCGCTTTGGCGATTAAGAAATGAATGACCAACGAGATACATCAAATTCTTGTAGCCCTTCTCGTTAGTAGCGATCAGAGGAAGTTTAGAGAGTGAATTTTCGATTTCTAAATTAGAGCGATTTTTTTGACCAAGGGGAGAATTTGGGGTAGAAAAATTAATCAGCATTTCGCAACTCAGGATAGGCTGTATTCCTGATTTTTTGCAGGCCGAAGAAAATTCCAAAGCGCCAAAAAGATTCTGACAATCGGAAATTCCAACTGCGGGCATTTTGTAATTTTTTGCTCCATCAACCAATTCTGAAATTGCTAGAGCTCCTCTGCAAAGAGAATAAGTTGTATGATTACGAAGCGAGATGAACACCTGAAGTGAGAGAATTTTTTGAAGAAAAAAGCATAAAAAAATGCTCAGTTTTTTTGAAGAAAAGGCAACAAAAAAGGCTCCCTTAAATTTCTTTAAGAGAGCCTCGAATTCTGATGTCGGGAGCCACCACCACGCAAACCCAGCGTGTGCGCCTATTCCCTGTTAAAGGTCTTGTATTTGGAACACTCCCGACGGCCGGTACTTTTTTTACCAATTTTTTTCATGCAAGCGCTTTATGGAAGAAAGTAGGTAAAATTTTTAACGATTTTCAACCAGAAGGTAGCCTCGATAAGTATTGTTATCTTCTGTGTTCATCGCCGAAATTAGATCGGAAATTGGAGTCCAAAACCACTGATTTTTATGCAGCGCAACATCCAAAATTAAAACCGAATCACTCTCTTCGTCGTAGGCTACTAGAGGTGAAAAATGACCGGAGTATTTTTGTTTCAAAATTTCTCCGTTAAAATTGGCGAGTAAAAATCTTGTTTTGTCGTTCAGAACTTTTTTGAGAGTTAAGCGAAATTCTTCGACAATTTTTTGATTATTTTTTTCAACTGAAACGAGAGTAGTTTTTAAGTGGTAAGTTCGCGAAAGAATCTTGGATAAATCACTCAAACTTATTCCGGGGTCATATTTTACATTTTTGTTCTGAGCTTTGTAATCAATGACTTCGCGAGGTTTGATTTTATCCGTTTCTTTATTGAGAAATCCTCGTTGAGTAAAAAGTTTGTATTCAGCTACTTCGCCATTTGGCTTGATAAGTTCTTCGGATTTTTGACTAGAAATTCTTCCATAATTCAGTACATTTAGAAGCATTACTGAGCTCGCAATTGAGCAGTAGAGTGGGTTGATCTGTGGTTGGTAAAAATTTACTAGTTGATAAAAATCATTTTTGAATTGGCTTTTTTCCAAGCGTTTTAAACCTTCGTCACTATTCCATATTTCACCCGCGAGCGCTGGATTTATCCAAAAAAAAATGCAGAAAATAAATTTTTTAAACATGTCTGAAGCCTTAAAAATAAATGATAAATGCGATGCTGAGATGATGAATTTGATCGAAGAATTTCTGCGATTTATGGAGGTGGAAAAGGGTTACTCAAGTAATACTTTAAGCTCTTACCAAATCGATATTTTTTATTTCATCGATTCTCTCTTTCGCAAAAATGGTGGCATCATTACCAAAAAAATATTTTCTGAATTAACCGTTCATGATTTTCGTAAATGGCTAGTTGAGCGTCACGGCAACCATGTTAATTCATCCAATGCCAGAGCACTCGCATGTCTTCGTTCATTTTTTAATTTTTTAAGTCGCAATGAGTTACTTACCAATAGCGAAATTGAAAAAATTAAAACGCCAAAAGTAGTTAAGCCTTTGCCGAAATCTGTCGATCAATTTGATATTAAAAAAATTTTTGCGGCGATTGCAGAAGTGCAAAAAACTGAGTGGAAGGCAAAGAGAGATGTGGCCTTGTTAACTTTAATTTATGGCTGTGGATTGCGGATTTCTGAGGCTTTGGCGGTGAGTAAAAATAGTCTGCAAAATTCACAGACTTTGATTGTTACGGGCAAAGGTAAGAAGCAGAGAATGCTGCCACTACTGCCAATTATTAAACAGAGGATTGAAGATTATTTGGCGATTTGCCCTTTTGTTGTTGAACACGAATCGGGAATTTTTCTTGGTAATAAAGGCAAAACCTACACCCGTTACGATTTCGACAAATTGATTCGAAGAATTCGCATCATGCTTGGATTGTCTGACACTGTAACCACTCACTCTTTCCGCCATTCTTTTGCAACGCATTTGCTTGAAGCGGGAGCGGATCTTCGTTCAATTCAGGACTTGCTCGGACATGAAAATCTCTCGACCACGCAGCGCTACACTAAGATTGACAAGTCGCGATTGCTCAATGTTTACGAAAAGTTTCAGCGTCGTTAATACTTAGTTTATTTTCCATTGCCGCTTTGGCCAAGCTTCTTGCAATGATA
>CANNMN010000071.1 GCA_947505885.1 Rickettsiales bacterium | reverse complement strand
ACTTGCAACACCGCTAGATTTCTTTGCACTAGACCGTTCGGTAAAAATCTGAACGGGCCATCGATTCCGTCGAAACCATTTACCGGTGGATTTTCGTAACCGATAAAATCAGCAATTTTCGGAGCTTGCAATCTTCCGCTGCGGTTGGCGAGTTCGATTGAGACGGCGGTTAAATCGTAAACGAGCGAAGAAATACGTGGCGGAAATTTGTTAAAATTTTGGTAGTAAGCGCGCTCGAAATTTCGGAATCGGCTATTTTCTGGAGCGGGAAACCAGGCGCCAAGAAGATTTGAATCATTAGCAATTGCTATGTCGTCCCACTGGCTTGTGCCAATTAGCTGAAAATCACGCTCGTCCTTATTTAACTTCTTCAAAGCGGCAGCAATTTTCGACAGCAATTTTCCCGACTCTGGAACAAAAATAATTTGCGGATAAACACGATCTTTATCAACAAGCACCACATCTTTTTTAAGTTTGCTTTTTCCGTCAGTTAAATTTGGCGACAAAGTAAACGCATTAACAACGCGCTCTACAGTGCGTTCAATATTAGCTCCATTAGCATCGTAAAATTCTGAAGTGATCATATTTCCATCACGATCACGAACAATTTTACTAAAAAGACTTGAGATTGTTCGGCCATATTGGCTATTCGGCGCAATGGTAGCAAAGTTTGGCTTACCTTGATCTATTCCATATTCGATAATTTTGTCCATCTGTGCTTCAGGCAAAATTCCCGCTAAAAAAACTCCGCCATCTGAGTTAATTTTTCCGATTAATTCTTGATTGTTGCTAAGTGAAATCACGGTGATTCCATTGCGCTTCGCTTCATTCTCAATAGCTAGAACCGCTTGACTAAATACCGGTCCAATTACGATTTTAATTTTACGATCTACGATCTGCTTAAAAGCCTCTTCCGCTTCGGCCGCAGTGTCTTTCGAATCAATTAAAACTAGCTCGATAGCGTTGTTGTGATCATTATCAAAAAGCGATATTGTTGCAGCGTTGAAAAGGCTCCAACCCAAATCTTTATTTTTGCCAGAGAATGGTAAAAATAATGCAACCTGGGTTTTCTTTTCTTCGATTTTTGACGTCTGCAAATTTTGTGATTCAAACTGATCGTGAGTTGTTGACTCAGAAATTACCGGAACTTTAACAATAGGCTCAAGTATCTTGCGCTCTACTTTGGTAACGGATTGACATCCAAAAAGAAGCAGAACTAAAAGCGGCAGAAATTTTTTCATAAAATAAAACTAAGTAAGGGGATACAGTTCAAAATGCTCGATCTTTCACTCAAAACTCAAGCAATAAAACTTGAAAGCGCACTATACGTCGTGGCTACGCCGATTGGTAATTTGAACGACATTACTTTGCGCGCTTTGCAAGTTTTAACTTCAGTTGATTACGTAATCTGCGAAGATACTCGTCTTTCACTACGTCTGCTTCACGCTTACGAAATAAAAGGTAAGAAGACGTTAACTTACAATGATTTCAGTGAAGAAAAGATGCGGGAAAAAATTTCGCATTTACTCCTCGAAGGAAAATCTCTCGCTTTAATTTCTGACGCAGGAACGCCGCTAATTTCTGACCCAGGCTATAAATTAGTAAATTTTCTACGAGCAAGAAATCAAAAAATAATTCCAATTCCCGGCGCGTCTTCATTGACCTCAGCGCTTTGTGCTTCTGGCCTCGCTTGCGATAATTTTTTGTTTCTTGGATTTTTGCCAACAACAAAAACTGCTTGCGAAAAATTACTAAAATCTCTGCCGAAAAATTTTACTTTTGCTTTTTTTGAATCAGCAAATCGCGTTGTCGAAACATTAGAAATAATTTCTGAAACTCTTGGAGAGCGCAGAGTTTGCGCGGCGCGCGAGCTCACTAAAATTCACGAAGAAATCGTCACTAAAGAATTAAAAAGTCTGCAAGAATTCTTCAACGAAAATTCTGGAAAGTTGCGCGGCGAATTTGTGATTCTTGTCGAAAAGGCAAAAAAAGATGAGAAAAATTTCTCTGAAGAAGATTTACAAAATGAAGTAAGGGCTTCATTAGCAAGAGGCGAAAGCCTCAAAAATCTCTCGCAAAATTTAGCGGAGACATACGGAATACATAAAAAAGAAATTTACCAACTGGCCTTAAAACTAAATAAATAGTCATTCTTAGTCTGTCGAAACATGGTGAATCACTTACTTTAGACAAGCTCAGGGTGCTACGATAAAATTCAAAAAATGAAAAATATTCTTACTTACCGCGGCATATCGCCAGCAATTGACTCATCTGCTTTTGTGGCACACACAGCAATCATCTCGGGCGACGTAAAAATTGGCAAAAATTCTGGAATTTGGTACGGCTGCGTTTTACGTGGGGATGTTACTAAAATTACCGTCGGCGAAAATACTAATATCCAAGATAATACAGTTTTGCACGGCACCAGACCTAATCACGCCCAAAATAAAACAGGAGCTGAAGGCGCGCCAGTTTTGATCGGAGATCATGTTACAATCGGACACAATGCCATTATTCACGCTTGCATTATCGAGGATTACGCCTTTGTTGGCATGGGCTCAATTATCATGGACTTAGCCCGAGTTGAAAAGTTTGGAATGCTTGCAGCTGGCGCAGTACTTACTCCGGGAAAGGTTGTAAAGAGCGGGCAAATCTGGGCGGGAAATCCGGCAAAATATTTTCGCGACATGACTGAGGCCGAAAAAAATTACATCAAAATCTCTGCCGATAATTATGCAGAACTAGCCCATGAATATAAATCTAATTAATCGTAGCTGAATTACTCGCTCCTAAAATTAACACCTTCTAATTCGATAAATCTTGTCGACTTGTTTTTTGGAAAAAGGAGTCGAATAGAAAGCAGCAATAAGTGAGTAATATTTAAGAAAATTCTAAAAATTTTGTGTCAGTCCAAATTACTCGAAAGCGCGTAGATTTAACTACACTTACTTTCTCGCAATTTGGCCTTCCTAAAAATTCTTGTTCCTTACTTCTTCAAGTCAAAACGATCTAAATTCATAACTTTTGTCCATGCTTTGACAAAGTCTTTTATGAATTTTTCTTTACCGTCATCAGCCGCATAAACTTCAGCAATTGCACGAAGTTCAGAGCTTGAACCAAAGACTAAATCAACAGAAGTTGCCTTCCATTTAAGTTCACCGGTTTTTCTGTCGCGACCTTCGTAAACTCCATCCAAAATATCAGACTTTTTCCACTCGGTTGACATGTCGAGCAGATTTACGAAGAAGTCATTGGTAAGCACTCCTGGTTTTTTAGTGAGAACCCCAAATTCAGATTTATCCGCATTTGCACTCATTGCTCTCATTCCTCCAACTAAAGCAGTCATTTCTGGCACAGTTAAATCAAGCATGTAAGCGCGATCAATCAGTGAATTAATTGGTGAAATCAAATCGCTCTTGCTATGATAATTTCTAAATCCATCAGATTTAGGCTCTAAAACGGCGAATGATTTAACGTCGGTTTGCTCTTGCGAAGCGTCACCGCGACCAACTTGGAAAGGAATTTTAACATTAATTCCAGCGTCGTGAGCTGCTTTTTCAATTGCAGTTGAACCACCAAGCACAATCACGTCAGCAAGAGAAACTTTCTTGCCGCCACTCAAAGTCTTATTAAAATTCTTCTGAATCTTTTCTAAGACACTCAGCGTTTTAGCCAAATCTTGCGGATTATTAACTTCCCAGTTCTTTTGCGGCTCTAGACGAATACGCGCTCCATTTGCTCCGCCACGCATGTCAGTAGAGCGAAAAGATGCAGCTGAAGCCCAAGCAGTTCTAACAAGCTCAGATTTGCTTAATCCAGATTTTAGAATTTGTGCTTTTAGATTTTCAGTTTCAGAAGCATTGATTAGAGCGTGCTTAATCGCAGAAATTGGGTCCTGCCAAGATAAAACTTTTTTTGGAGATTCTTTCCCGACATATCTAGCACTTGGCCCCATATCACGATGAGTAAGTTTGAACCAGGCGCTGGCAAAAGCCTTTTCGAATTCTTTTGGATTTTCTTGGAAGCGTTTTGCGATTTTTTTGTATTCAGGATCGAATTTTAATGACATGTCAGTTGTTAGCATAACTGGCGCATGTCTTTTGCTAAAATCGTGAGCATCAGGAACTAAGTTTGAGGCTCTTTTGTCGCTAGGAATCCATTGAATTGCACCACCCGGACTTTTGGTTTTTACCCAATCAAAGGCAAAAAGATTTTCAAGATAATCATGCGTGAAAGCTGCTGGGCTAGAAGTCCAAGCGCCTTCTAATCCGCTTGTAACAGTATCAATTCCTTTGCCACTTCCGCATTTATTTTTCCAGCCCATGCCTTGATCTTCAATAGCCCCGCCAGCAGGATCAACGCCAACGCACTTTCCTGGATTGTGCGCGCCGTGAGTTTTACCAAAACTATGCCCACCTGCAATTAGGGCCACAGTTTCTTCATCATTCATCGCCATGAGACCGAAAGTTTCGCGTATTTGATGAGCTGCTGCAATTGGATCTCCATTACCATTCGGACCTTCTGGATTTACGTAAATCAAACCCATGGTTGTTGCGCCAAGCGGTTTTTCAAGTTTGCCGTTTTTGTCGAAACGATTACTTGCCATGAATTTATTTTCCGGACCCCAGTAAACTAAATCTGGCTCGAAGTCATCAGTTCTGCCGCCAGCAAATCCCATAGTCTTAAAGCCCATTGATTCAAGCGCAACATTGCCAGAAAGAACCATCAAATCAGCCCAAGAAAGTTTGCTGCCATATTTTTGTTTGATCGGCCAAAGTAAGCGTCTTGCCTTATCGAGATTGGCGTTGTCTGGCCAGCTATTAAGAGGCTCAAATCTTTGTTGTCCGCCGCCAGCACCGCCGCGACCATCTTCAGTTCTATAAGTTCCAGCACTGTGCCATGCCATACGAATAAAGAATGGACCATAATTTCCGTAGTCCGCTGGCCACCAATCTTGTGAGGTAATCATCACTTTTTTGATCTCTTTTTTCAGAATGTCGATGTCGAGTTTGGCAAATTCTTTTGAGTATTCGTAATTACTGCCGTAAGGGCTTGATTCAGCTGAGTGTTGGCGAAGAGGCGAAAGATTAACTTTATTTGGCCACCAAAATTCATTTGGTTTTATCTCTCTTTTAGTGAGATCTAAATGATTTGAATTGCTTGAGCAACCAGCAATTGTAAGGGATGTGATGATTAGAATTTTGTTTAATTTCATGAGTGATTCTAATTGTTAATGACGTAGGGAGCATTTTTCATTGTTAGTGAACAAGCCTGAAACTTTTACCAACCTTTTTCAAAAGCCACTAAATTTCCTTTAAGAATGTTCAAAAAGAATCAACGCTGCGTTGCACCCCAATTTCTAAAAACCTTTTTCCTCTCAGATTGATGTAAATTCAGTGTAATTTGCAGCGACGGCGTTTTTGTAAGGCAGAAGATTGATGTGGACTTGTTGAGGTTTGCTAAATCACAACACTCGCCATTCGAGGGGGGTTAGGATTTTGTGAATAAGACTTCAGAGGTCTCGACTCCGCTCGACCGGCGAAAAGTCTGGAAGAGCAACTTAGCTCGGCCGGCGAAAAGTCTGGGAGAGCAACTTAGCTCGACCGGCGAAAAGACTGGGAGCAAAACTCCGCTCGACCGGCAGAAAGGCCAAGGCTACAAAACTTCGCTCGACCCCGGCGAAAGGGCCGGGAGTAAGGCTCAGCTCGATCGGCAAAAAGGCTAAGACTGCGCACTAGGGCAGTGTGCAAGTATTCATTATAATCCAAGCTCCAGCAGCGCCGCATTTTTTTATATAATTTTTGTCAAAATCTGAACCGGTACAAGCTTTCCCGTAAACCGTTTGTCCGAACCAGGCATTCCAAAGTAAATCATTTTCTGCAGTTCGAGTAGCGTTGGTGTTGTAATTCGCATCTAAATTATTGTTGCAGGGCAAAAGACGGTAGAGATCAAATGCAGCAACCATTTGCCCAGGACTTGAATAGAGAATGATGTCGTCAAACGTGTCACTATTTTCTGAAATCGAGATGAAATCTTTGTCGAAGTTTGGAGTGCTTCCAATGCTGATGCCGTTACTCGCTTCGTCGGCATCGGTTGAAGCTGTATTTTGAGTGGTTGAATTAATGCCAAAGGCGCTATTTTTATTCGCTCCGTAACTAATAAGGGCGAAAACTCCGCTCGATAATGTGGTAATTGTTGATCCGCCGCTCTTCTCGTAAATCGTAATATTGTTGCCGGTGTTATTTGTAGCGTAGATCGAGAAATTGGCCTGAGTAAAATTTGGAGAGGCGCTGAGATTGGCAGTGGCGGTAAAGTTTTTGTCAACAACGTAAGCAATTTTATCTTCAAAACCGTCTTCACCATTATCTTTTGAAAGCCCGAGAGACGCCACAGGAACCATTCCATAAACTAGATTAGCGCTTGCGGTAGAAGCATAAATCCCAGACCCAGAGCAAGTTCCGGCAGTTCCAACTGAAACTCCATAATTCGCGTCAGACTTCGTAAGCAGAATATTTGCAGGACAAGGAAGCCTTCCATTTGTCGCAATAAAAGTTCCAAGAGCGTTGTAGATCAAATTTTCGCGATCTTTGGTAACTTTTACTTTGGCAATAGCAATGCTTCCAACCGCTGTCGTCATTGCTCCGGTAATCAAAATCGAAATGATTACGATTACGATTGAGAGCTCTAGCAATGAGTAAGCTGTAGGTTTCTTTTTTAGCATATTTTCTTGTTTAAATAAAACCATTAGCAGCCGCTGCCAGTACAAGAGGAGCTT
>CANNMN010000070.1 GCA_947505885.1 Rickettsiales bacterium | reverse complement strand
GACATTGTTTCCGGCATTGTTAGAATAAGTCGGTAACCCTTAATTGCCGCCACAAAAGCCAAGGCAATTCCAGTATTTCCCGAAGTTGGCTCAATCAAAATAGTTTTGCCAGGCGCAATCAAACCCTTCTTCTCGGCGTCCTCAATCATGTTTACGCCGATTCGATCTTTTATTGAATTAGCTGGATTAAAATATTCTAACTTCGCCACAACTTGTGCCGACGAAGTGTTGAGACGATTGATTTGAACCAGTGGCGTATTACCAATTAATTCAGCAAGATTTTTTGCGATTTTCATTTTTTATTGAGTTGTTTTTGCTTTGTGCTCACTTCCAAAATCATCTCACACAGATGTGAATCAAGAAGGGCTATTACTTGCTTCGAACCACACCATTCTGGATCCTCGCCTTCGCGGGGATGACTCAAAAATATTGAGCTTACTTAGTTAGTGATCCAGTTAATGATCCAGTTAATGATCCTGCGAAACAATTTTCTTGATTTCTTCACGCACAATCGTCTCAACCATTTGCGACAAATTCTCGTTCAGCCATTTTTCTAACTTCGGCTCAAGCATCTGCATTGCTAGCTCCGCAAGCACCGGACTTTGCGAAAAGTTAGCAATTCCCGAAACAACATTTCTCGCGTCGAGTAGTTTTTTAACTGAGTCTGTCGTTTGCTTTACGGTCGCCTCGTCAAGAACCAGGCCTCTTTTTTCAACAATCTGAGTATTTGACGCTTGCACTTGAACTGATGAAGGCTCTTGAGCAGAAGAAGAGTCTTTCAATTCTATCTTGGGCAAGGCAGGCATTTCTTGCGAAACTATTACCTGCTCTGTCACTTTTTCTACTGGAGCAACTTCCACTGGCTTAATTCCAAGCAACTCGTCTTCGAGTTCAAGATGCACTTCCTTCGGCGATTCTTTCTTGACCTCTTCCTTTAGTTCTTTTTGCTTTTGAATCTCTCGCTCTAACTCGTCGAGCTCAGCATCGTGGGGATCTACCTCAGCTAGCTGCTCTACCTTTTGTGACGACTCTTTTTTGGCCTCTTCTTCAAATTCAAGATCATCAAAATTTAAATCATCGTCATCTTCCTCATTCTCTTCTGTCGACTCTTTTTGTTCTAGCCCCGCTTGAGGTTCTGACTGAGTAGCTTCTCCAAGGTTCAAATGATCCTCTTCGTCTTCTTCGTACTCTTCTTCTTCGTACTCTTCTTCTTCGTACTCTTCTTCTTCGTACTCTTCTTCTGTCAAATTTTTCTGCCCCAATTCAACTTGAGATTGTGATTGAGTAAGTTCATCAAAATCCAAAACTCTCTCTTCTATTTCTTCATCTTCTTTCTTTTTTTCTACCGACTCTTTCTGCCCTGAGACCGTTTGAGATTGTAATTGAGTAAGTTCATCAAAATTCAAAACTCCGTTCTCTTCCTCATTCTCATCTTCTACTTTTTCTACTAATTTTTTCTGCTCCAATCCTTCTTTAGATTTTGACTTAGTAAGTTCGTCAAAGTTCAAAACTCCGTCTTCTTCCTCTTTTTTTGCCAAATATTTTTGCCCTAACCCGGCTTTAGATTGTGATTGAGTAAGTTCGTCAAAATCCAAAACTCTGTCTTCTATTTCCACCTCCAGATTCTCGTTCGCTTCTTCTGACTCTTCTACGAGAGTATCCTCTTCCTCTTCAAAATCTTCAAGATCGTCCTCTTCAAAATCTTCAAGATCGTCCTCTTCAAAATCTTCAAGATCGTCCTCTTCAAAATCTTCAAGATCGTCCTCTTCAAATTCGTCGTAAGAATCTGTGTTTTGTGCGCTATTAGCAACCTCATCCAATATTGGCTTAACACTCGATTCATCATCCCAATCAAGCTCTTCAGGATCAGAATTTTCTTGCTTAACTTTAGGCTTCGAAACGTCTATTGAAGCAGAATTTAGCTCTGGCTGAACCGACTGAGAAGCTTGCTCTTGCCCCAGCGCAGATTCTGGAAAGCTAGGCTCAACCGCCGGAATAACTGACGCGTAATTATCGCCCTCTTCTTTTTTTGCTGACGCGACGTAATCAAATTCACCGTCAAGATCAGACATTTTACTCGTCGCTTTTTGATCAAATTTATTCAGCTTTTTTTTGATCGACTCCAAGATCGATTGAGTATTTTTTTCAGCCATTTTTAAGAAAATTATTTTGAATCAGTTGAAGCATTTTAATTTTTAGTAAACCAAAAAAATAACAACACAGAAAAAAACTCTGTTGTGGTTTTTAATTAGCAAAAAAGTGAATAATCCACTTAAGTGGACAATTTAGATAAAAACCTTTTCAACCCTTTAACCCCAAGCTCTTAAGCCCAATGCAAATTACCCTCCAAAATTACAAAAAACTTCTCGTCAAAATTCAAAAAACAATTGCCAAAACGAAGAAAAATATTGTCCGAGATGTAAATCGTGAAAAGGTGGTAATGAGCTGGGAAATTGGCAAAGAAATCGAATCAAACTTAAAAGAAAATAAAGGCTCTGGATACGGCGAAGAGCTTTTTAGACAGCTAGTTAAAGACACGACAATCGCTAGAACTGCCCTCTACCAAATGCACAACTTTTATAAAACTTACCCAAAATTACCGAGCGAAGAAAAATCCCTAAGCTGGAGCCACTACCGAAATCTAATCGCTGTAAAAGATGCCGAAACTCGCGCCCAACTTGAATGCTTAGTAATCGAGAAAAATCTTAGCACCGACAAATTACAACGCGCAATTGGTGGAACAAAAAAAGTGAAACAAAAAAATTCCCCAGAAAAAATTATTAAAAAACTTCGCGTAACCCGCGGCAAACTCTTCACCTACACAACCACCAAAGAAGGCGAAATAGACCTAGGCTTCAACATCCTTCTCGAAAAAAACCACGCCACTTCCAGACAGTCCAAAAGTGATTCTTTCCAAGCCTTAACTCTTAACCAACCAAAGAGTTCTTACACCTACAAAGCTGAATTAGAACGAGTTGTCGACGGTGACACAATCCACGTAAAGCTCGATCTAGGATTTGGGATTAAGCACCGAGAGATTTTACGTCTTGCAAAAATCAATGCTGCAGAAGCAGAAACAACAGAAGGGAAGAAGGCGACAGCAGCTTTAAAGAAAATTTTGAAAGACTCTTCGTTCCTAATTGTGAGAACAAATAAAACCGACATTTACGGGCGTTACGTTGCTGATATTTTCTTTGGGAAAGGAAATGTTGAGGAAGTGGCAGAGAGTGGGGAATATTTGAATCAGGTTTTACTCGATCGTGGGTTGGTTGAAACTTACTAAAATCTAAATAATGCCCTTTGGTTGAGGGAGGTCGAGACGCTCGAATAATATTTTTTAAGATTTCTACTTAGCTTGAACCAGGGATTGAGGTTGCGATAGCTTTGTTTGCATTTAAAAAGTTGATTACTAGTTTCCACCACCTGTTTTTCGTCTAGAAAAATTCTTACTTTACTAACTTTCTAACCGAAGCCGGCATCCCAAATTCCCCAGAATATCTCGGGGGCCACAAAGGCTTCAAATATCTCTCACAATGACAAATAAAATACATGCTAAAGAGCATCAGGACCTTCCTTTTGCCCAAGAAAACTTTGCTGAACTTTTCGAAGAATACGAACAAGACAGTCAAAAACTTGTTGAAGGCACAGTCGTAAAAGGTGTAATCGTTGGCATTACCGATAAAGGTGTTGCTGTTGATATCGGAGCCAAATCAGTCGGATTTATCGACATCATGGAATTCAAACGCGATGGCGAAATAAATGAAGGAGATGTTGTCGACATCTTCCTAGAACGCATCGAAAACAGAAGAGGTGAACTAATCATCAGCCGCGACAATGCTCGCCGCTACATCAATTGGCATTTCTTGAAAAACTGTCTTGAAGATAAAGTTATCGTTGAGGGCACAATCATCGGTCGCGTTAAAGGTGGCTACGCTGCTGACATTAATGGCATCATTTGTTTCTTACCACGCAGTCAAGTTGATACCGTCCTTCTTTCTGATGACAATTTTCTCATCAACAAAGTTGAAAAATTATACGTTCTTAAAATCGATGAACTTCGCGGAAACGTTGTTGTTTCTCGTCGTGCAGTTCTTGAAGGACAACGTAACGTCGAAAAAGATAAGGTTCTTGCTACGATCAGAGTTGGCGATGCTTTAGACGGTATTGTTAAAAATATTACCGATTACGGTGCGTTCGTTGATTTTGGTTCATTCGATGGTCTTCTTCACTTAACAGACATCTCTTGGTGTCGCGTTAAACATCCTTCGGAAGCTCTTAAAGTTGGTCAGCAAATTAAAGTTCAAGTCATTAAATATGACGAAGCAACTAAGCGCGTTTCTCTAGGCATGAAACAGCTTCAAGAAAATCCTTGGTCTTCGATTGCACAAAGATATCAAGTTGGCGCAACTCTTAAAGGTAAAGTTACCAACATTACCACTTACGGCGCCTTCGTTGAAATTGAACCTGGCATTGAAGGTCTAGTTCATATTTCTGAAATGAGTTGGCTCAAAAATAACTCTTCTTCAAACAAGGCAATCGTTGCCGGGCAAGAAGTTGATGTAATGGTTTTGGATGTGAATTCAGAAAATCATCGCATCTCTCTTGGCATGAAGCAGTGCGAGAAGAATCCTTGGCAGGCATTCTCTGAGAAGCATAATGTTGGTGATGTGGTTGAAGGCGTTGTAAAAAATTACACCGAATTTGGCTTATTTGTTGGCTTCGACAGTGGAGTTGAAGGTCTAGTTCACATCTCTGACATCGGCGGCTCAGGAACTGCAGAAGAGAATGTAAAGCAATTTAAAAAAGACAGTCTGATCAAAGTCGTTATCCTTGGTAGCAACTATGAAAAAGAACGCATTTCTCTTGGTCACAAACAGCTCGATAATTCAAACTTCCAAGCTGAATTACAAAAAATTCATGAAGGCGCGATCGTTTCTTGCGTCGTAATTGGCGTGAAAAAAGATTTCGTTGAAGTTGAGCTTGATATTGGCCTCAAAGCAATCGTCAAAAGACTCGATCTCTCAAGAAATAAGCAAAATCAAAAAACTGATAAGTTTGAAGTTGGCGATCGCGTCGAAGCGAAAGTTATGCTCTTCAATCAGGCTAACGGCAAGCTTCTTCTATCCATCAAAGACATGGAAGATGAAGAACAAGAAGCTCATCTTTACTCAGAAGATGGAAGCAGCGGAACAACAATAGGCTCACTTGCTGGTGATGTTTTAGGATCACTTAAAACAACAGATTAAGAACTAGTTCATGTCTAACAACGATCACCTCGCCGCTCTGATTTATCTCAAAAACAAGGTTCACAAATGGAAAAACCTTGCCCTCTTGTTTGGGGTTTTTGCTCTGATTGTTTTGTTCAAAGCAATTTTTGGTAACAACTTAACAAGCAATGCGATTGAAAGCGATTACATCGCCGACATCAAAATCGAAGGCATTATTTTTGAGAATGAATTCAGAAGCGAGGTGCTCGCTGAGTTAGCTGCAGACAAGTCAGTGAAGGCGGTTATTGTAAATATTAACAGCCCTGGTGGTGGAATAGTCGGCAGTGAAATGCTGTTTAACGAACTACGCGCAATCGCCACAAACAAACCAATTGTTGTCGTAATGGAATCGCTCGCCGCCTCCGGTGGCTACATGGCCGCAATTGCCTCTGACCACATCATAGCTTACAATGGTACATTAACTGGATCGGTCGGAGTATTAATGGAGTCGCCAGAAGTAACTGATTTAGCTCAAAAACTCGGAGTGAAATTTAATACATATAAATCTTCTCCCCTCAAGGGCGCTCCCTCGATGTTTGAAAAATCATCTCCAGCAGTAGATAAGGTTATTAGAGAATCAATTTCAGACTCTTATCAATTTTTCTCGGGATTAGTGAAAGAGAGGAGAGGAAATCGCCTTAATCCAAAATTTATTAAGGAATCTTTAGACGGAAGAATATTTACAGGCAGACAAGCTTTAGCCGTCGGACTGATTGATGAAATCGGCAATAAAGATTCAGCTCTAACTTATCTAGAAACTAAGAAGATCGACACCAAAAAATTGCCCGTTCACAAAATAGAAATCATAGAGAAAGAAAATAAAATTCTTGATCGCTTCTTTGGACTTGTTCCATTTTTTAATGGAGCGCAAAGCAAAAATTCCCAACATAAATTAATGGCGGTGATGCAGTAATTTAGACTATCGAAGCAGTCGGCAGTTTTAAATTTGCTATTTAATTTTCGATAATTAGCTTGCCTTGGCCCCTTTGTTTTCTAGGATGGAAGGCAGTTTAACTCAAGTTTAATTTTTTCCCTAACAACCAACAATTTTATGACCAATAACAACGAGATTTTTGACAGAGTAAAAAAAATCATCATCAACCACTTAGGCGTTGAAGAAGTAAAAGTAACTGAAGTAGCAAGCTTTATTGATGATCTCGGCGCAGATAGCCTTGATCAAGTTGAACTCGTAATGGCCTTTGAAGAAGAATTCGGAATTGAAATTCCTGATGAAGCCGCTGAAAAAATCACAACTGTGGGCAGCGCGACAAAATACATTTCTGAAAATATGTAATTAAGGCCAAAAACCTTAATTAAAAAGCCCCCGAGAAGAAATTCTCGGGGGCTTTTTTTATGCCTAAAACACACAATCTAAGCGAATTCAACAACTTCCCAACTCAGCCAATTCATCCCTTTTGGTTTTATAAAAGAGCTTAAAAAAATTATAATTTTGGTGCTAAAAATTGACTATGAGTCGGCTGCGAAGGGTTTCTTCATCATTTACAGACCCGGTCTTTACAGCTCTATTTTGAACCTTTACAAGAAGAGTTTTTATAAAGAAATTTTTTCAATGATGGATCGCGATT
>CANNMN010000069.1 GCA_947505885.1 Rickettsiales bacterium | reverse complement strand
TCTCGCCTTCAAAGATTTTGCCCTGCAATTTTTAGGAAATTTACTCAATCACTTTCTGAGCAAGAGATCGGAAAAAATTGTAATTATTGGCGCCACTTCTGGAGATACTGGATCGGCTGCGATTCAAGGCTGTCAAGGCTGTGCAAATGCAAAAATCTTCATTCTTCATCCGCATGAAAAAGTTTCCGCTGTGCAAAGAAGACAGATGACAACCACTTCCGCTGAAAATGTTTTTAATCTCGCGATCGAAGGAAATTTTGACGATTGCCAGGCTCTTGTTAAGAAAATGTTCGCTGAACAAAGCTTCTTGAAAGGTGAGAAAATGATCGCCGTAAATTCGATTAATTTTGTTCGAATTATGGCTCAGATTGTTTATTATTTTTATGCCGGACTCAGACTTGGAGCTGACAAGGCGCCAATTTCATTTTCCGTTCCGAGTGGAAATTTTGGCGATATTTATGCTGGGCATTTGGCTAAAAGAATGGGTCTAAAAATCAACAAACTAATCATTGCCACCAATTCGAATGATATCCTGGTTCGCTTCCTTGCCAAAAATGATTATCGCAAGGATGCGATGATTGAGACCATTTCTCCGAGCATGAATATTCAGGTCTCAAGTAATTTCGAACGATTACTTTTTGACGCGCATAAAACCCAAAGATCCGAGGGAAAAATGCCCGAATTAATGGCTGAATTTGAGCGCACCGGATTTTTAAAGGTGCCCGACGAAGTTCTGAAAATAATCCAAAAAGATTTCGACGCATTTTCTTGCGACGACGAAACCACCAAAAAAATAATCAACGAAATTTTTAAAAATACCGGTGAAACCCTTGATCCACATAGTGCTATCGGTGTTTACGCTGCTCACAAATTTTTCGAGAGCAAAAATTACAACAATGAATTCATAGTCAGCTTGGCCACCGCTCATCCTGCAAAATTCCCCGAAGCGGTAGTTAGTGCTGGAGCTCCAAAACCAGCATTACCGAACTTCCTGAAAGACTTAATGGAGCGCGAAGAAAAATTTTCTGTGATCAAGAACAGTCTTGAAGAAGTTAAGCAATTTATTGCGGAGAGAACTTGAAGCTCTACTCCCGCTACCTCTTTCAAAAAACATCTTTTGCTTTTGCGGCAATTATCAGCGTCTTGATTCTTCTGATCTGGTTTAGTCGCGCGATTGGCTTCGTAAAATATGTTACCGAAAATGGTGTAGCGCTAAGTCAATTTTTTTACCTCTTCATTTTGATTTTGCCTTGGCTACTCATCTTCATCGCGCCTATTTCACTTCTTGCTGCGATCCTGCTTATTTTCAATCGCATGCTCGCCAATAATGAGATCACTATTTTTAAAAATTCCGGCCTCACCAAATTACAAATTTGTCAGCCAATAATTTTGCTCGCTACAATCATTTCTTTTTTTTGCTTCATTATTTCTTTTTACTTAATGCCTTACGCTAACAAAGAGCTAAGGCTTTCGCGCATCAATATCCAAAATAATTACGCCAACCTCTCCTTCAATCCACAAACTTTTGAGACCTTAAAAGATCTAACAATTTACGCACGTGGTCGTGACAAAAATAATGAACTACTCGGCATTTTGCTGCACGACAAAAGAAACGCCCAATATTCGTCAACGATTACCGCTCAGTCTGGTCGCATTTCCGTCGAAGATAAATCTGCTTTGCTTTACATGCAAAATGGCACAGTTCAAAGATTTAATTACCAAGACCAAAAAACAGAAATTCTCAACTTCGACAATTACGTTTTTAACTTAACTGAAAATCAAAAGAGCGACGCAGTCTTGCGCTGGAAAACCGGAGAGCTCTATCTGCACGAACTCTTTAATCATAACGAAGATCTTCAAGAATTTGAGCGCGCAAAATATCGCGTTGAAATAAATCAGCGCTTCACTTATCCGCTGCTTCCAATCGTTTTCGCGCTAATCGCCGCAGCTTTTGTAATGCGCGGACAATTTAACCGCCACGGTAATTTGAAAAATACGGTTGCGGCAATCCTGGCATCGGTAATTTTTCTTGGACTCACTATTGCGAGCTACAATTTAATCGAGCTCTCCGCAAATTTTACACCTCTGCCTTACCTGAATTTTCTCTTATTTTCAGTGTTTAGTTTGAAGCTGTTGGAGTTAACTAAATGAAGAAAATTAATTACTACCTCGCCAAAAATTTTCTGACCAGATTTCTGCAAGTATCTTGCGGATTTTCGCTGATAATTTTTTTCATTAACTTCATGGAGACGATGAAAAAAATGAGCGAAAGCGAAAGCCCATTTTACATCAGTGTCTTACTGGCCTTTTTACAAATTCCCGACTTCCTGAATGATGTTGTGTCTTCGCTGGTATTGGTCGCAACCATTATAACATTTTTTACACTTTCGTCACGCAGCGAGATTACCATTATCCGAGTTAGTGGATTTTCTTTATGGCAGATTGTTCGCCCAATAGCCTTCTCCGCCATGATTCTTGGTATTTTTTGGGTTACGATTCTTGACTTACTTTCGATAAAAATGACCCAACAATTTCACAGTCTCGAAAGTAAATATGTTCGCAAAGAATTGCGTGAAGTAACGGTGCCGCAAGGAGGGGTATGGCTCAAACAAAATAGCCTTGAAAAACCCGGAGAAGAGTTGGTTATTCTAACTAAAAAAATTTATCAGGAGGATCTTGAATTTGACGATGTAACGATTTGGTTCTTCAACAAACAAGGTGAGTTCTACAAGAAAATTGATACCGAAAAAATGTTTCTCAAAAAAGGTTTTTGGTTACTCGATAAATCCATTCTTAACGACGAAACATCACTAAACAAAAATCTCAACAGCGTCTCGATTCCAACCGATTTAGAAGCGAATTTCGTGATTCAAAAAGTTGTAAATAATTTTCAAAACGTAAAAATATTTTCACTTTTTGAATTACCCGCATTGATTCGAGACCTTGCCTCCTCAGGCTTTTCAACGACAAAATTTATAATTTATTTTCATTCTCTACTAACTAAGCCCCTACTATTCGCAGCAATGAGTTTAATTGCCTGCTATTTCAGTCTTAATCACATTCGGAATCAGAACACGATTTTCCTGATTCTTTGCGGAATTGTTCTGGGCCTGGTTCTTTACATAGCCTCAAGCATCATAAACGCCCTCGGCGCTTCCGGACTAATTCCAATTTTCGCAGCAACCTGGCTAATCGCTCTTATCTGTCTTGCGATTGGAACGTTACTAATTTATCAAAAAGAAAGTATTTAGCCCATTTTCATCCTCGGTATCGCAGATGAAAAGGATCTCAGGAGCCTTGCTTCGCTTATCATTAAGCCATTGTACTCAATGATTACAAACCAAGTTCTCTCTTGAATTTTCTTTCAACAAAACAACTCTTAACCTACGTCCACTAATCAACATTTCAAAAAATATGAAAAATAAAATTCTTCTTATCTCTTCAATTGCTGTCTTAATTTTTTCTTCTGCCTGCGCAAAGAAAGAAGAAAAAAACATCAAAGCTAATAGTGGAAATTTAAAAGATTTGCCAGCCTGGGTCCTTGATCCCGCAGTTCCAAATGGCATTGCCGGAGTTGGTATCGCAAACCCCTCAAAAGGCGGAATCAAATTCCAAATTCCAAAAGCTGAGCTCGATGCCAAGGCAAATATCGCCGCAACAATTCAATCAGAAATTTCTCGTATCACTAAAGACTCAATGCGCTCAGCCAACGTAAATGGCGCGGATGATGTTGAAGAATTCTTTGCTCAAGCAAGTAAAGAAGTGGTAAAAAATCTCCCACTTTCTGGCGTGAAGAGAATCAACATTTTCAAATCTGAAGATGGCACGCTTTACGTTCACATGCTTCTTAGCAACGAAGACTACAGCAAGTTCTTGGCCGACAGTCAAAAATCTTTTTCCGCACAATTAGCTAAATCAAACGTCGCTCGCGAGAACATTGCAAAAACTCAAGAGGCCTCAAAAGAGCTTTTCTCTGAGCTTGAAACAGAAAGAGGAAGCAAGCCCGTAGCTAACGAAAAAACCGCTCAATAATGAAAAGTTTAATTCTACTTTTTACCCTAACTTCACTCACCGCTTGCAGCAATTGGGCAAGCGAAGAGGCGAAAACCAGCTCTAAAGCTGGATCAGCTTCGAGCCGTATTAACGCTAGCGACAGCAACAGCAAAGATGCATTCAAAGAACTCGATCAATAGATTAATTTTAGCGACAATTTTTTTTGTTGCCTCTTGCTCTTCCTCCCCTTCTCAAAAAGCTGGGGAACCTTCTTGGTATCTCTCTCCCAAACAAAATAATTCTGAAAATTTCTACGGAATTTCTGCTGGAGCAAATTTGGAAGAGAGCACGAAAGCCGCTCTAGCAGACGCCGCAGCACGCTTGATGGTTAGCATTTCTTCGGAATCAACTTCATTAATCGAAGAAGATTCTCGCGGCACAAATGAAGAAATGCGTCAACAAGTTAAACAAAATATTGAGAAGATCGACTTCACCAACTTTCGCATTTCGCGCAGTGAAAAAGTAGGCCCAGAACTTTTTATTGAAGTTGAAATAAAGCGTGATCCGTTCATTCGCGATCAGAAAGAAAAAACTGAATTTTCTGAAAAGCAAGTTTTTGACTTAGAGAAAAATTTAACTGGAGCAAACCCAATTCAAAAACGCGTTTCCTTGTTAAAAATTCTCGATCTTGAAAAACAAATCGAACTCTCAAGTCGTATTCTTGCTGGCGCGGGAGAGTCTGTTAACTTGAAAGAAAAATTAAGTCGTATCGCCTTTTTTCAAAATCAATTCAATCAACTCGCCGACAAAATCGAATTTTATTTCGCGATCAGCTCCTCAAAAGAAATCACGCAAACTATTCGTACCGCACTCAATAAAGAGAAAATAAAAATCTCCAATTCTCGTGGCGGCGCCAATCAAATCGAGATTGCCATTCAATCCTCTGCAAAAAGCGGCAAGATTTACGGTTCGCACATGACGAAATTACAAATCGATTTTGAAAATATTTCCGGCGGAAAAACCGTCGCAAGTAATACAATCGAAGTAACTGGCAGCTCATCAATCAGCGAAAAAGAATCTTACGCAGCAGCGATAAAATCTCTCGAGGAAGAAATTTCTAACAAAGGAATTTTGAAGGTGATCGGAATTATTAATTAGCAATCACATGAAGTTCAAATATCTCGCTCTCTTACTCATTCTAAACGCTTGCTCAACTACCATTAAAAATTTTGATGAGTATCAAAAACAATTTTTAAGCAAAAGTAAGTTCGTGCCGAGCAAAGAAAATCTCGAAGGCAAAGCCCCAAAGATCGTAGTTTTTGCTCTTGATCAAAATGAAAATGAAATCGCTAAACAAACTGGGCTTGGCGATTCGCTCGCCAATAATGTTGAAAATATTTTAAGCAAAAATCGTCTTGGCGAAATTGTTGATCGCAAAGCTGCGGAAAAATTGCAAAAAGAAATAGAGCTCGCCGAAATGAAGAAGACTGGATCTTACAAAGGCCCGATCGTCGCTGATTACGCGATATCTGGCACAATTTCAAACGCGGGATTCACCAGCAAATATTCCAGCGGCTCAACCTTCTACAATCCACAAAGCGGCCAAATGGTTTCGATCCCACCAAAATATACTTACTCTGCTGACGTCGCTGGCAATATTAAAATCTACGAACTTCCTGCGCTTTCCGTCGTTGAATCAATCGAGTTCTCCGCAAAAAAATCTCGCTCGGAAGCCACTCAACAAGATGGCGGTGTGTCACTAGGCGGATTGCAAATCGGTGGTAAAAAAGTTGAAGGTGCGAAACGCGATGACAGCTTGGTGCGTAAGGCAGCAGAAGAGGCAGTGAATGACGTCGAAGTAGACATAAAGAACTTCTTCGCCAAAAAAGGATACATCTTGGAAAAGCGCGTTTTGGACAATAAGTCGATCTTCAAAATTTCTCTCGGCTCTGCTGACGGCATTAAGCAAAATGATAAGTTTGAAGTGATCGGCCAATATGAATCTGAAAATGCGATTACTAACGAAGTAGAGATTGAGCGCCGCATTATCGCGACTGGCTCTGTTTCTGATTTGATCGATCCAAAAACTTCTTGGATAGTGATTGATGACTCTAAAAAAGCTGAAATACTACGCCTTGGCGATGCAGTAAAAATGAAATACAAAAAAAGCCAATTTGCCGGAGCGGCAAAATTCGCAACATCAATGCTAGAGCAGTAAAACTAGCCTCCGCCGATAAAGTGAACGATCTCAATTCGACTTCCTTCATCAATCACAGTCGATGAGAACAGATCTGGATTTACAATTTCCAAATCTTTTTCCACCGCAATTTTTTTTATATCGAGCTCAAATTTCTCTACCAATTCCGCAATAGTCATTTTGGTTTCGAAAATTTTTTCTTCGCCGTTTAAAAAAATTTTCACTACTCGCGGAAGTTAATAAATTGCAGCGGAATATCAAAGTTAGCAGAGCGCAACAAAGTCATCGCTTCTTGCAAATCATCGCGTTTTTTACCGTCAACACGCACTTCATCGGCCTTAATCGAAGCCTGAACTTTCATCTTCGTATCCTTCACATGCTTAACAATTTTCTTGGCAATTTCTTGTTCGATACCATTACGCAACTTCACTTCCTGACGCATCATATTTCCACCCGCTTTTTCTTCTTTCTGAAAATCAAAAGCTCTTGCATCGACGCCGCGCTTGGTTGCAAAGACCTTCATCGAATCGCGAATTGATTCAAGGCGATATTCGCTATCCGCAGTAATCAGAATCAGATTATCTTTTTCTTTAAGCTCCAAAGTAAAAACCGCGCCTTTGAAATCGTAGCGATTTCCAATTTCGCGCATCACGGAATTCATCGCGTTGTCG
>CANNMN010000068.1 GCA_947505885.1 Rickettsiales bacterium | reverse complement strand
CATTGGCCTTTGTGCATCACCAATAAAAACATTTCCAATCTCAAACAAAGCTAGATCAGAAAAATTTCGTGCAGAATTTTTTTGGTAAGTTGCAAGAAGACCCATCACCAGAGTAGGTCGCATGTGATTCATCTCCGCAGAAATCGGGTTTGCTAGAATTAATTTTTCATTTTTTTCAGCAAAAATTTCGACGAGATTTTCGTCAACAAAAGACCAGGTAATGATTTCAGTCAAACCTTGAGCGACCAGGTTGGCTCTGACTGCATCAGCAGTAAGTGGTAAACTATTAATAATGATTGGTTGGGATTTTATCTGGTCGTAGCCCATTATTCTTACCACTTCTTCGACAAGATCTTCGGAATAGAAAATATCGTGACGATGCGAAGGAACTTCTACTTCTAACTCTTTTACAGCATCTTTTAAATGTGCAGAATTTTGAGAATCTTGTGAGTGTAGATTGCCGATATCACCAGGCTGATTAACGGCCCAAGAGTGACGAAAAGCTAATTTTGTTAAAATCTCAAACGCCTTTTCTGGCGCAACTTCAAGGCCAATTAATTTTTTAATTTTTGCGAAATCAAAACTAATTTTTTTGGCTAAAGATTTTGTGCCGACGAAATTTGTTTCGCTTACTTCGCCGCCACAAATTTCCAAAATTAATTGCGTGGCAAAATCAATTCCCAATTCACATGAGGCCTCGTCAACGCCACGCTCGAAACGGTGTCTAGCATCGGAGAAGATATTTAATTTACGTCCAGAGTAAGCAACTGATGAAGGATTAAAAAATGCTGACTCGAGTAAGATTTCTGTAGTTTCTAATTCACATGACGAACTCATTGAGCCAATCACACCGGCCACTCCAATTACTTTTTTGGAATCAGAAATTACTAAAATTTTTTCATCGAGAATGAGCTCTTCTTTCTTAAGAGAAGTAAATTTCTCATCTTCTTTGGCAAAACGAATTGTAAGTGGGGCATTGATTTTCTTCGCGTCGTAAGCATGCATCGGGCGATTAATGACATGCATGACGTAATTGGTTACATCAACAATCGCTGAAATTGGATTCATTCCCAGCTCTTCTAATTTTTTCTTCAACCATTCTGGCGACTCACAATTTTTAACATTTTTAATCTGACAAAAAGCGGCATAATTGCAGGCTTTGGTCGCTTCATTTCTTACTTCAAATGGAAAAGGAAATTGCTTAGAAATCTTCTTAATCTCGAGATTTTTTAATTCACCTATGCCGCTTGCAGCTAGATCTCGCGCGATTCCATAAACTCCCAAACAATCACCGCGATTTGGCGTAACGTTAATTTCAATCAAAGCATCATTCAGCGAAAACACCTCGGTAACCTTAGTGCCAACTAACCATTTATCAGCGATTTCAATAATACCGGCATCTTCATTTCCAAGATTCAATTCACGAGCCGAGCACAACATCCCATTACTTTCGACTCCGGCAATTTTAGCTTTTTTAATCACCATTTGATTAGCTGGAATGACTGAGCCAATTGGTGCATAGGCAACTTTTAAACCCGCACGAGCATTTGGCGCGCCACAAATAATTTGTAATGGAGTAAGAGAATCAGCCGTTTCAACTGAACAGATTTGTAACTTGGTAGAATTTTCATGCGGCTTGGCTTCGAGGATTTTCGCCACTGAAAATGCCGAGAGAATTTTTGCTTTGTCTTCAACCGATTCAACTTCAAGACCAATCGCAGTCAGCTTCGCACAGATTTCTTCAAGCGAGGCTTTAGTGATTAAATATTCCTTCAGCGAGGAAAGAGTGAACTTCATTAATGCACCGTTTTGCCGAGATTATTCAAAGTTTTTTCAATTAATTTTTCGTGGCCTTCTTGATTGAGATTTAATTCCGTAGTCAATTTTACGAGCGCCAAATTAACAATTTTTACTTTCAATTCACGAATTGCTGACTCTTCCTCGGTCTTTATTCTGTCTAGTGCGCCAGCTCTTCTTTTGCTTACTTCTTCTTCAAGAAGTTGGTGCGATTCATCAGCTAATTTTTGAACCTCATCTTCAGTGTCTTTCACTAATTTTTTCGCGAAAAGTGCCGCTTCTTCGTAAAGCTTTTCCGCCTTTACTAATAATCTTTCGGCATTTTCTTTCATCTCTTTTGCCGCAAGAATTTCTTCAGCGATTTTTTTTGAGCTACTGTCCAAGCCCTTACGCAACAAAGGCCAAACATATTTCGCAGCAAAGGCGCCAAAGGTAAAGAAGGCAATCGCCAACCAGAATTTTTCGTCGAAATGAAACATATTAGCTGAGAATTTTTGTCTTAATATTTTGTACTAAATCTTGAATTGCCGCAGAGGCTTTTACTTCAGATTTTTCAAGCAGGGATTTAAGTTCAGCGCGCGATTTTTTTGCCGCTTCATCAAGACTACTCTTGAGATTAGTTAATGCTTGATCTCTTTCTTTCATGGCACGGCGCGAAATTTCGTCCATTTTATCTTCGTAATTTCCGCTCGCTTCTTGCTGCATTTTTTCTGCTTCACGCCGCAACTTAGAAATTTGTTTTTGGAGTTTGTAAGAATTTTCTTTGCTTGAATCGACAACATTTTTTCTTGCGGCAATGATGTCACGAATTCTTGGCAGAATCAGAAATGACGCAGCTAGATAAAGGGAAGCAAAGCAAAGAAGAAACCAAAAAATTTGTGGATTATATGTAGAGAAATCGAACTGAGGCATGATTAAAAAAATTAAAAAGTGGTCACTCTTTTTATAGAATGACCACTTTTTTTCTGACTAACTAAACATTACAAGGAATGCCAAAAGTACCGCGAAGATACCCATAGCTTCGGCAAGACCCACAGCGATGTAGATGTATTTTTCAATCTTCGGAGCAGCAGACGGATTACGCGCTAAGCTATTGAAGAAAGATCCGAAGATATTTCCGATTGCAATCGCAGCGCCAGCCATGCCGATTGAGCAAAGACCAACACCGATGAATTTTAAAGAGACCATTTCCATGATTTTTAAAAATTAAAATTATCCATCTAAAACCCCATTGGTTGGGAATTTTTTTTGACTCGATGGACAGAAGTCAAAACTTAGTGAGCTCTAACAGTTTCGCTGAAGTAAGCGCAAACAAGAATCGAGAAAATGTAGGCCTGAAGCACTGCAACGAAAAGCTCAAAGCCGATCATCACGACGCTGAATAAGAATGGTAAAGTACCAAAAATCACGCCGAGAGAAATGATGAAACCTGCGACAACCTTAAGCAGAACATGGCCCGCAACAAGGTTAGCAAAAAGACGAACTGAGAGAGTAATTGGGCGAATCAAGAAAGAAAAAAGCTCGATGAAGAAAATCACCGGAGCCATCCACATCGGCACTCCGCTTGGCAAGAACATGTGCAGAAATCCGAAAAATCCGTTACGCACAATTGCAAAAATTGTAATTGTTAAGAAAGAAACCATCGCCAAAGAAAGTGTGACAACGACCTGACTTGTAGACGTGAAGCTGTATGGTGTCATGCCTAGAACGTTACAAAGCAAAATGAAGGTGAAGAGACTAAAAATTAGCGGGAAAAACTTTCTGCCCTCTTCGCCAATTGAACTCAAAATCATGTCGTTAATAAAATTGTAAACTCCCTCAGCAATCACTTGTAAACGTGAAGGAATGAGCAATTTTTTGCGTGTCGCCGCAAGCATAAAAGTGATGATTAAAAACGTAGCAATCACCATGTAGAGTGCAGAATTAGTGAAGCCGAAATCAGTGCCAGCAATTTTAAAATCGATAATTTTTTTAACTTCAAATTGCGCGAGCGGGCTATGCTTTTCGCCATGAACTTCTTTACTAGCTTCTTCGTGAGCTGATTGAACCTCTTCTTGCTTTGCCGCATTTTCAAGCGAAGTCATTTCTTCAGAAATTTTTTTGTGTGACATTTGTAAAGTTAGATTTAAAACGCGCCGAACCTTTCAACTCAAGGCCTCATGAAGGGCTGGGCAAACTATTTTTCAAGCAACAAAAGTCAAGTTTTGAAATCACTCTTTAATAAATTCCTACTTCTTCTCTTCTTTGTCTCCCCAGTTTTTGGAGAAGGGATTAGTCCTCCTTTGGGATCCCTCGGGGATTCGCCTTGGCAAGAAAAATTCCAGGATTGGAGTCTTTTTAAAACTAATCGTGGCGACCAAATCGTGTGCTACCTCGCCTCTACTCCGATTAAAACCACCGGCTCAATTCGTAATCGCGGCGAGTCATTCTTTTTAGTTACTAACATTAAAAATGACGCCGACGAAATTTCTACCGCCTCCGGCTTCATTTACAAAAATGATTCTGATGTTGAACTCTCTTTCGGCTCAAAAAAATTCTACCTTTTTCCTTACAAAATTCTTGCCTGGGCTAATGAAAAAAGCGCTGATATCAACATCATTAAAGAGATGCAAAAAAATGCCGACATGGTTGTGACCAGTATTTCTTCTAACAACAAAATTGCTTATGACACTTACTCGCTCATAGGATTCTCGCAGAGTTACAAGCGATTAAAAAAAATCTGTAAATGAAAATTGCTTTAATCTCCGCGGTGATTTTTTTGGCATTTTTCTTTCTGATTATTTTGGCGCGAATGTTTTTTTTCTTCGTCTTAAATCAAGCTTACAAAAACTACAAAAAACTTAAAAAAAATCTTCCCGTCGTACTCAAACCGAAAGAAAAATTCGTCGCAAAAGAAGAGGATGAATTGCTGAGAAAGCGCGAGATTCCGAGAGCTCATTCCGCGGTCAAAGCGGAAGGTAAAAATCGGTCCCAGGGTAGTTACGAAATAATTCCATCCGCAGAGCAAGAAGAAAATCGCCAAGAAATGAGTCAGGTTGAAATTGTTGATTTTGTTAAACCTATTGGCTTTTGGACCTCGATGATTTTGGGTCAAAAACTAACTTATCTCATTCAATCCGCACAAACTCTCAACAAGCGTGGCAACAAAGGCTTCTGGGTTAGCATGATTGAAGCAAAAGATCGCTCAGCTGGAAGACAGCATGGACGCAATTAAGAAAATCCAACTCCCTCAAAACTAAGACCGCAAACTCTTTTGGCTTCAAAATAAGATTCATTATTTTCTACCTCTTCAATTCCAAAAATATTTGAAGGGGTGAAGATTTTTGGGATTCTAATTCGAATTACTTTGATTATTTTATTAACAGAATTTCTTCTAAATGCAGAAATGAAAAAATAGATGATTTAACTTGTTTAACATAGATAGGTCTTGGTTGGATTAAGGTTTTTAATCTAACTTGAGTTGTCTTGAACCAATTCAAATATGACCAAGAAACCCAGCAAAGCCTTCTCTCTAGTTGAGCTTTCAATTGTGATTTTAATCATCGGTATCTTGATCGCTGGGGCGGGACAGGGGATTGATCTTTTGCAAGATGCTCGGCTATCTGCGGCCAGAATGCTAACGCAAAGTTCACGCGTTGCTTCTATTAAAGGCTTATCACTTTGGCTAGAAACAACTTCAGAAAATAGTTTTAGCGCTGCTGAAGCGGTTGATGGTGCAACCATTGGTTCGTGGAATGACATAAATCCACAAGCGAATCTAAAAAATAACTTTACTGCAACCGGAGCCGCTAAACCTATCTACAAGACTAATATTATGAATAACTTGCCGGCAGTGCTCTTCGACGGCTCTAATGATTACATGGATTCAACTTATAATTTTGCTAGGGATGCTGGGGTTACAGCATTTGTGGTTGTTAAGCCGATGGCGGTTACAGCCTTTCTTCATTACATCATTTCATCAATGCCAACATCCTATGGCCCAGGTTATTTCAAGGTAAATCTTTCCAACAATACTAATCTAAATATCTATTACACCGCATATGATGCTGGGTTAATAAAAACCTCTTTCCTTCCTTTGGCTAATCAAAATTATTTAATTGAAGCTGTTGACACCGGAGCATATGCTACAATTTATGTTAATAAAACTAAATACACCTCTTCCAGCGTAACAACCACAAATAATTCCGGCATCTCTAACCCAATAGAAATTGGTGCCTGCTATGCTGGATCCATGGATTGTCCTGGTGAAAGAGATGGTTACTTTGATGGTTACGTGTTTGAGTTGATTGTTTTTGATCGTGGTTTAACGGAAAAAGAACGGCTATCTGTCGAAAATTATTTAGCTAAAAAATGGAAATTTTAAAGTCTTAAAACGGCTCAAACAACATTCCATTAAACTCCGCCAGATGATCTAGAATTCTTCCGGCAAAACAAAGTCAGATCAGAAATTGGCAAATCTAGCCAAGAAATTTTATCCCGATTTGCTAGTAAATCAGTGTTTTCTCTTTCTAAGAATTATCTCAAATTCTTTGAAGTTTTTTAAAAAAATTTAAAAAAACTGCTCTAAAGCTTGGTAGGTTTTTTGACCTAATTTCTAGGAATTTCTAAACATCCAGATGAACAAATCGCAAAATTCTCAGATTAGAAATTTCTCTAAATTAAATAATAATTTGAAACACAACGCCGGCGGAAAATCTCGTCCGGCCTGGCCAGCTGATTCCAAAATCACGGCAGTGTTTTCAGAGTGTCAGAAATACCGCTATCAACTTCGTGAGATTTGGGATGAATCAAAACCATTAGTCATGTGGCTGTTAATGAATCCGAGTGTTGCTTGTATTGATTACGCTGATCCAACACTAATAAGAACTGGCAAATTTGCGCGCTCTTGGGGTTGCGGCGGACAGTTAGTTGCAAATGTTCATGCCTATCGTGCCACAGATAAAAATCGATTGCTGGAAGTAAAAGATCCCGTTGGCCCAGAAAATGATGAGATGATTTTGGAAATGGCCAATGAAGCCAAAACAATTGTGTTAGCCTTCGGACAACCGCCAAAAATGCTGCGTTCTCGTGGCCAAGATTTGATTAAATTACTTCGGCATCATTCAGGGCTTTCTTATTTGCGTCTCTCGCAAGATGGAACGCCGAGCCATCCTCTTTATTTGCCGTCGGATCTGAGTCCTCAGCCTTACTAAGT
>CANNMN010000067.1 GCA_947505885.1 Rickettsiales bacterium | reverse complement strand
TTTAACGCCAATGATTCCTCGTTATTCACGTCCTGAAATGGTCAAAATTTGGTCACAGGAAAACAAATATAATATCTGGTTCGACATTGAAATTTATGCGCTCGAAGCACTTGAAGAGTTAGGTGTTGCGCCGAAAGGAACGGCGATACGTATTCGCGAAAATTTTCTAAAATCTGGCGGAAAATTTGATGCCAATCGCGTTGATGAAATTGAGTCTGTAACTAAACATGACGTGATTGCATTTCTCACGCACTTGGCGGAATTGGTCGGAGAAAATTCGCGTTTTGTTCATTACGGAATGACCAGTTCGGATGTGCTTGATACCTGCCTTTCTGCTCAGCTTGCACAGGCTTCTGATATTCTGATTGATGATCTCGAGCGTCTTCTCGCCGCATTAAAAAAACGTGCATTTGAACATAAAAATACAGTTTGTGTTGGGCGTTCGCACGGCATCCACGCTGAGCCGGTGACGTTTGGATTAAAGCTCGCTCGCTTTTACGCTGAGTTTGAAAGGGGCCTTAAACGACTCAAAGTTGCCAGAGAAGAAATATCGGTTTGCGCTATATCTGGCGCGGTTGGAACTTTTGCTAATGTTGATCCATTCGTGCAAAAATATGTCGCCGAAAAACTTGGTTTGGATGAAGAGCCAATCTCAAGTCAGGTAATTCCAAGAGATCGTCACGCCGCTTATTTCGCAGCCTTGGGCGTGATTGCTTCTTCTGTAGAAAATCTCGCAATCGAAGTTCGTCACTTACAAAGAACGGAAGTTTTGGAAGCGGAAGAATTTTTCTCGAAAGGCCAAAAAGGTTCATCCGCAATGCCGCACAAACGTAATCCTGTTCTTAGCGAAAACTTAACTGGTTTGGCAAGAATCGTGCGAAGCGCTGTCGTTCCTGCGCTTGAGAATGTTGCTCTTTGGCACGAGCGCGACATTTCACATTCTTCAGTTGAACGCATGATTGCTCCCGACGCCACAGTAACACTAGATTTCGCGCTTAATCGCTTAGTTGGTTTAATCGATAATCTCGTCGTGCATGAAAAAAATATGCAGAGAAATCTCGATCAGCTCGGTGGTTTAGTTTTTTCACAACGCGTGCTTTTGGCCTTGATTTTTGATGCAAAAATTAGTCGTGAAGATGCTTACAAAATTGTGCAAACTAACGCGATGAAAATCTGGTCCGGAGAATCAAAAAGTTTCTTGGAGCTGCTAAAAAACGATCCAGAAGTTTCAGAAAAACTCACTCCGCAAAAGCTCGAAGAAATTTTTGACATGACTTACCACACCAAAAATGTGGATCATATTTTCAAACAAGTTTTCAAATCGTAATTGTTTGACGCTTCTTAGATCCAAGCCTGGGCAGGGATATCGAAGAGGCGAAGCATTCACCAAATTAATCAATGAGCCCAACCCCAAAAAAACTCCTAAAAAAAATCTTCGGCTACGGTGAATTTCGTGGTGAGCAGGAAAAAATAATCGACAGAGTAATCGCCGGAAAAAATGCTTTTGTCTTAATGCCAACGGGCGGTGGTAAGTCGCTTTGTTATCAAATTCCAGCTCTATGTTTGGATGGTGTGGCGATCGTGATTTCACCACTGATTGCTTTGATGCAAGATCAAGTCAGCGCGTTGAATCAACTTGGCGTCAGTGCGGCGGCGATTAATTCTAATATTGATTTTAGAGAGATTTTAGAGACAAAAAATTTGCTCGCAGAAAATAAGTTAGATCTTCTTTACGTTGCTCCTGAGCGCTTACTTACCGAAGAATTTATCGAGCTACTTTCGCGCACAAAAATTTCACTTTTCGCGATTGATGAAGCGCATTGTGTTTCGCAATGGGGACATGATTTTCGTCCTGTTTACACGGGCTTAAAAGTTCTCGCTGAAATTTTCCCGAAGGTGCCGCGAATCGCTTTAACCGCGACTGCGGATGCGGCAACGCGAAAAGATATTATTGCCGGATTAGCGCTCGAAGATGCAGAAATTTTTATCGCTGGATTTGATCGTCCAAATATAAATTACACAATCACGCCGCGCCAAAATGGCCGCAAACAATTGCTCGATTTTATTCGCGCGAATCATGCTGGTCACAACGGAATCATTTATTGTCTGTCGCGCAAAAACACCGAAGAAGTCGCGGAATGGTTGAAAGAAGAAGGCTTTAATGCTTTCGCTTACCACGCCGGAATGGATGCAAAATTACGTCAAAAAAATCAGGAAAAATTTTTGTTGCGTGACGACGTCATAATGGTTGCGACCATCGCTTTTGGCATGGGAATCGACAAGCCGGATGTGCGCTTTGTTGCGCATTTGAACGTGCCAAAAAACATTGAATCCTATTACCAAGAAACTGGTCGCGCAGGTCGAGATGGCTTGCCAGCTAATGCTTGGATGTCATTTGGGCTTAACGATATTGCGGTGCAGAGAAATTTTATCGAGGAGTCAGATGCGGGAGAAAATCAAAAAAGAATTGAGCGACAAAAATTAAATTCGCTGATTGGCTTGTGTGAGGCCGCTACTTGTCGCAGACAAATTCTTCTCGAATATTTTGGCGATTCTTCGGGGTCTTGTGGCAATTGTGACAACTGCTTGAATGCGCCTGAAACCTTTGATGCGACTATCGCCGCGCAGAAAGCGATTTCCTGCATTCACCGAACCGAGCAAAGATTTGGCGTCGGATATTTAATCGATATTTTGCTCGGCATTGCTGATGAAAGAGTGAAGAATTTTAATCACCACAAAATCAGCACGTTCGGCATTGGCAAAGAATTTAGTAAGGTTGAGTGGAATAGTATTTTCCGTCAACTTGTGGCGATGAATTTACTTAAGCTTGATATTAGTGGCTTCGGCGGTTTGAAAATTACTGAATCTGGCCGAGAATTTTTACAGCAAAAAAAGACTATTCAGTTGCGCAAGCATAGTGGCAAAAAATCTGGTGGCAAAAAAGAAGAGAAAAAAGCGAAGGTTATTTTTGAATTAGGTGAAGAGAGCGAGAATGAATTATTCATAAAACTCAAAGCAAGAAGGTTAGAAATAGCCAGAGAACAAAATGTTCCGCCTTATGTCGTCTTCCATGACAAAACTTTGATTGAGATGATTAAATCACGTCCGCAATCTCTGGACGATTTAACAAAAATTAGCGGTGTCGGTGAAGCAAAGATGAAAAAATATGGGAAGATATTTTTAGAATTAGTTCGAGAGTGACTCAGATATTTCTAGATCCAGAAATATTCAGGAATGACGTATAAAACACTTAATCCCAACCTCATCCTTACGTAGGCTGGGTTCCAAGAAGAGTTCAACAAATAAAAATCATGAGATACAGCGCCAATCTAAACATTATCCTTAAAGCTATCGACAAGGCATCAATGCATATGCCGCGTGACTTAACCGAGCTTGAGCATTTGCAATCAAACCCAGCTTCGGCAGAAAAATTCGCTGCTGCTTGTTATCGCAAAGTGAAACAAATGTTGATCGAGGATCTCGCGAAAGTTCGTCCAGAGTTTAATCTTATTTTTGCCGATGGGCAGAAGATGATTAACAGCGAAAATGCCGAATATTCTTACATTATTTATCCTATTGACGGCTTCTCAAACTTAATGCGCTCTAACACTGATTTTACTGTGGCTATAGCACTTGAGCATCGCAATAAAGAAGGCGAAAGAGAGGCAATCTCGGTTGCGATTAGCAAGATTTTTGGCGGTGAACTTTACTACTGCGAAAAGGGTTTTGGTGCCTACTTAAATAACCGTCGCATTCGTGTTTCGAAAAGAAATTCCGGAGAAATTTTAACTTCAAGCGAGCTGGAACATTCTTCGCGCAACTACGGCTGTCGAACTCTCACGCTGGCCTATCTTGCTGCTTCACGTCTCGAAAGAGCGGTATTTAGCAAAGAAGATTACGAATTATTAAAACCATTTCTCCTTTTGATTCGTGAGGCTGGAGGCAGGATTGTCGAAGATGAAACCTCGGTCTCCGTCTTTAATGTTTAATGTTCCTGAATTTACGGTTTCAGAATTTTCGCGCTCGATAAAACGTACGGTTGAAGATGCTTTTGGTTACGTTCGTATTCACGGCGAAATTTCTGGATTCAAAAAAGCAACTTCTGGGCATCTTTATTTTGCGCTCAAAGATGAAAATGCATTGCTTTCCGCCGTGTGTTTTCGAGGTGCAGCGAGTGGAATTTCTTTTGAGATTGGCGATGGTTTGCAAGTTTGTGCATCAGGAAAAATTACCACTTACGAAGGAAGATCGAATTACCAAATCATTGTAGAAAAAATAGAAATCGCTGGTGTTGGCGCGATTTTAGAAATGATCGAAAAACGTCGCCAAAAACTTTTTGCCGAAGGTTTGTTCGATGTGATTCACAAAAAACCAATTCCGTTTTTCCCAAAAATTATTGGCGTTATTACTTCGCCAACCGGCGCAGTGATCGAAGATATTAAGCATCGCGTTGAGGCCCGCTGCCCTTCTCACATCATGCTTTATCCAAGTGCGGTGCAGGGCGAAAAAGCAGCGGCAGAAATAATTTCTGGGATAAAATATTTTAACTCGCTCAAGAAAAATCGCCCAAATGTTTTGATCATCGCAAGAGGCGGAGGAAGCTTTGAAGATCTACTCTGTTTCAGTGATGAAAATTTAATTCGCGAAGTTTTTAAATCAGAAATTCCGCTAATTTCTGCAGTTGGTCACGAGGTTGATACGACTTTAATTGATTATGTTTCTGACTTACGTGCACCTACGCCAACAGCAGCTGCAGAGTTTGCTACGCCAGTTTTATCTGACCTGAAATCTCAGCTAAATTTTTATTCTGAAAAGTTAGAATTTGTTCCGGAAAATTTTCTCAATCAAAATATTTTGCGCTTAAAAAATCTTCAGCGCTACTTGCTTGATCCGCGTAAAATAATTGAGCAAATTAGTGAAAGATTGCGGCGGCTGCAAATCTCAAATGAGTTAATTTTTTCAAAAATTGATTCAGAAAAACGTAAAGTTTCATTTGCTTTCGAGCGAATAAATTCAAGGCTTGAGCAGCGCATAAAAGAAAATTTGACCAATCTAAATAGTTTGGGAAAGATCTTGGCCACTAACCATTACCGTGAAATTTTAAAACGCGGATTTGCTTTGATAAAAAATTCTTCAGGCGAGCCATTATTTTCAATTGAGAAGGTAAAAATAGAGCAAGAAATTATCGTTGAGATGAGTGACGGTGAGGAAAAATTTGTAAAAAATATTTAACATTTCTTGGATTTTCTCTTTCGTAGAGATGACCAAGCGAGTAAGTGAAAACATCATCTCTGCGAAGGTGGAGATCTGGAAAATCTTTCAAGAAACTTTAAACTTAATTTTATGACCAACTCAGCAAAAAAATTTGACGTTTGTGTAATCGGCGCTGGCCCAGGAGGCTATGTTGCGGCTATTCGCGCAGCGCAGCTCGGACTTAAAGTTGGCATCGTTGAAGCCGATCAATTAGGCGGAATTTGCTTGAATTGGGGCTGCATTCCAACCAAGGCTTTATTGAAGTCGGCAGAAGTTAACTACCTTCTTCATAATCTTGAGCAATTCGGATTTTCAGCAGAAAAAGTTAAGTTCGATTTCGCTAAAATTATCGAGCGTTCACGCGCAGTTTCTAAGAAATTAAGTGGCGGAATTGCTGGCTTGATGAAGAAAAATAAAATCGAAGTAATTAATGGTTTTGCAAAATTTTTAGACGCAAAAAAAATCGCAGTTGGTAACGAAGAAATTGAAGCGACTTATTTCATCATTGCCACTGGAGCTAGAGCGCGGGTGATTCCAGGCATGGAGCCAGATGTTGAGAATATTTGGACTTACCGCGAAGCAATGACACCAAAAGCGCTTCCAAAATCTTTGTTAGTTGTTGGTTCTGGTGCGATCGGAGCTGAATTTGCCTCCTTCTACAAAAATATGGGCTCTGAAGTTACGCTCATCGAAATGGCAGAAAATATTTTGCCAGTTGAAGACGAAGAAATTTCTAAACTCGCGCGCAAATCTTTCGAAAAACAAGGAATTAAAATTTATACTTCTGCGGCTCTAAAATCTTTGAAAAAAGGCAAGGGCTCAGTTACTGCGACAGTTGAAATTGCTGGAAAGTTAGAAGAAATCACGGCTGAGAAAGTCATCATGGCTGTAGGCATTGTGGCCAATATCGAAAATCTCGGACTTGAAAAAACTAAAGTGAAAACAGACAAGGGTCGCGTTATTGCCAATGGATATTTAGAGACTGCTGAAGCAAATATTTTTGCAATTGGTGACGTTGTTGGCTCACCTTGGTTGGCTCATAAAGCTTCTCATGAAGGATCAATCGCGGCAGAAAAAATCGCGAGCAAACTTGGCAAATATGACGCGAAAAAAATTCATCCGATCAAAATCGAAAATATTCCGGGCTGCACTTATTCAATGCCACAAATCGCTTCGGTGGGCTTGACTGAAAAGAAAGCAAAGGACGCTGGCAAGAAAATTAAAGTTGGTCGCTTCCCCTACATGGCTAATGGTAAGGCCATCGCCGCCGGTGAAAGCGAGGGCTTAATTAAAGTCATTTTTGACGAAAAAACCGGAGAGCTTTTGGGTGCGCATTTAATTGGCGCAGAAGTTACAGAAATGATTCAAGGTTACGTAATTGCGAAACAAGCCGAGCTAACCGAGGAGGATTTAATGCATACAATTTTTGCTCATCCAACAATGTCTGAGATGATGCATGAAGCTGTTCTGGATGCTTACGGAAAAGTGATTCACTTTTAAGTAATTCTTAAGATTAGCCACGTTGACAAACAATTCCCTCGGCCTATCTTGCCGCCCGCTTTCGGACAGCCTGAATAGCCTTGGTGCTTACTGCATCAGGTGTGAAGCTGGTTTGTCACTGAAGGAAACTGATCAGAAATGATCAGAATTTTTTAAAACCTCATTATTTGATGAACATGAAAAAACTTTCATTGATCGTTGCTGCAGTTGCTCTTTTCGCTTCTGCTGCTCAAGCAGAAGTTAAAACAGAAGCTAAAGCTGCTGCTCCAGTTGCTAAAGCTGAAGTTAAAGCTGCTGCTCCAGTTGCTAAAGCTGAAGTTAAAGCTGCTGCTCCAGT
>CANNMN010000066.1 GCA_947505885.1 Rickettsiales bacterium | reverse complement strand
AATCGTTTGCGCAAAGGCATGAAGCTACAATCTGATCCAACGATTATTTATTCTTTCACCTTTGGAAATAAGAAGCTCGAGCGCCCAATCAGAGTTAGCGACATTCAGAACAGCTCTTCTTTTAACACTTACCATATCTACGGCCTGCCGCCTGCACCAATATGCAATCCAGGAGTTGCCTCGCTCAAAGCTGTGCTAAATCCACTACAAACCGATTATATTTTTTTCGTCGCCAGCGGATCGGGAGACCATGTGTTCTCTTCGACTATCCAAGAGCATAATGCGAATGTAGTGCGTTACCGCAGCCTGATGCGCGCAAAAGAAGCTCAGTAAAATTTCTTCGTAAGATTTTGTTATTCGCGACTTTCCAAGGAACATCCCAACTTTTACAAGGATGGCCCGGGAATATGGCGCGGGAAGATTGAAGATAAATTTATCGAGCTAAATTATTGAACTTTTACAAATGACAAAATTCGACAAATCAAAACTCCCTTCCCGCTACGTCACCAATTCGCACGGTTGCGAAGGGCGCAAGACGATGCTTTATAACATCAAGACCGACTTGTATCCGCAGGGTTTAACGGATGAAGATTTATCCTCACCTTTTGTCGGAGTTGTCAGCGCTTGGAATGAAGCCGCGCCTTGTAATATCGCCCTTCAGCGCCAAGCACAACCAGCAAAAAAAGGTGTAAAAGATTTTGGTGGAACGCCGCGTGAATTCACGACAATCACAGTTACAGATGGTATCGCCAACGGACATCAGGGCATGAAGTCTTCACTCGTTTCGCGCGAAGTTATCGCCGACTCAATCGAGGTAACGGTGCGCGGACATTGCTATGACGCCCTAGTCGGAATAGCAGGCTGCGATAAATCTTTGCCCGGAATGATGATGGCAATGGTGCGTTTGAATGTGCCTTCAGTCTTTATGTATGGTGGCTCAATCCTTCCGGGAAGGTTCAAAGGAAAAGATGTTACAATCGTTGATGTATTTGAAGCCGTAGGGCAAAGAGATGCTGGAAAAATGCTGGAAGAAGATTTGCAGATTCTCACCAAAGCCGCTTGTCCAAGTGCTGGTGCGTGTGGCGGACAATTTACCGCTAACACTATGGCCTGCGTTTCTGAAGCAATGGGGCTCGCACTTCCTGGATCTTCGGGTACGCCAGCGCCTTATGAATCACGCGACGAATATGCTTATCAATCTGGAAAAGCGGTGATGAATTTGCTCGAAAAAAATATCAAAGCGCGCGACATTGTTACCAAAAAATCTCTCGAAAATGCTGCAACAATCGTTGCCGCGACAGGAGGCTCAACCAACGCCGTTCTTCACTTGCCGGCGATCGCTAATGAATGCGGAATTGATTTTGATATTTTTGCCGTCGGAGAAATTTTTAAAAAAACCCCCTACATCGCCGACATGAAACCGGGCGGAAAATATGTCGCCAAAGATTTATTTGAAGCCGGTGGCGTACAAATGATTTTAAAACTTCTGCTCGATGGGGGCTACATTCACGGGGATTGCCTGACGGTAACTGGCAAAACCATGGCCGAAAATTTAAAAGATATTCAGTTCAACGAAAACCAAGATGTGGTTTACCGTCCAGAAAAACCTTTATCGCCGACCGGCGGGGTTGTAACGCTGCGAGGCAATTTAGCTGAGGATGGCGCTGTTGTAAAAGTTGCTGGAATGGCAGGAGATGCGCAAATTTTTACTGGTAGCGCCTTATGTTTCGATTCCGAGGAAGAGTGCTTCAAAGCAGTCGAGCGCAAGAGTTACAAGGAAGGCGATGTTTTAGTAATTCGTTACGAAGGCCCTCGTGGTGGCCCGGGAATGCGTGAAATGTTAGCGACTACCGCGGCGATTTACGGTCAAGGAATGGGCAGCAAAGTCGCTTTAATTACCGATGGAAGATTCTCTGGCGGCACCAGAGGATTCTGCGTCGGCCACATCTCTCCCGAAGCCGCAATCGGCGGCATGATCGCGCTCTTAAAAGACGGCGATCAAATCACCATCGATGCAATCAAAGGCACAATCGACGTCACTTTAAACGACTCAGAAATCGCCTCTCGCAAGGCTGCATGGCGACCAAGAGAAAATGACTACCAGTCAGGAACTTTGTGGAAATACGCCCAAACCGTAGGCTCTGCAAGGTTTGGCGCCGTCACTCATCCTGGCGCGAAAGCAGAAAAAATTTCTTACGACAAGATTTAATTCACGATTATTTACCAAATAACCGTGAACAGACACCAAAACTCACTTGATTTTCATGTTTATTAACCAAATAACGTGAACAAAGTAAATCGAGAAATTCCCAAAAATATGCCAAAAGACAGCGACAGTTTCGGCAGAATAGCCACACTCCGTCAAAGATATTTCAAGGCCGCAAAGGGCAAAGATGCCTTGCTCAAATTGATCGCAGAAACTGAAATTTCTGAGCAAGTCTACAACTCCAACGCCATTGAAAACAGTACGCTTTCACTCGAAGAAACCGAAAAAATTCTCCTACAAATTGACCTCGATCGCTACATCACTGAGCGCGAAATTTTCGAAGCAAAAAATCTTGCCCGAGTCGTTGGTTACATCGAAAGAAAATCTAAAGAAAAAGAGCTGACACTCGAAGTGATTTTGTTTCTGCACAAAATGTTGATCTCAAATATTCGTGACAATATTGCCGGCAGATTTCGCAAAAATAATGAATATGTAAAAGTCGGCAATCACATCGCTCCGGCCCCAAAAGAAATCGTTAGTCTACTCGAAGACATGATTTTTGATTACCACGGATCTGCTCACGAAAACATCGCCAAACGCATCGCTCTCCTCCATCTAACCTTCGAACACAATCATCCATTCGTTGACGGAAATGGTCGTATCGGTCGCATCATTAATAATTATTTGCTGATTCGCGAAGGTTTCGTTCCAATTAATATCAAGTTCATCGAGCGCCAAAAATATTACGACGCCTTTAAAGAATTCGACAAAAAAAGCTCAACAAAAATCATGGAAGAGATTGTCAGCAAAGCTCTCACCAACAGCTATCACAAAAGATTGGCTTATTTAGAAGGTAAAAAAATTGTCACACTTTTAGATCATTCCAAGACGAGCAAAATCTCTCACTCCAACCTACTAAACAAAGCCAATCGCCAAACTATTGAGGCATTTTTGGAGAAGGGGGTTTGGAAAATTGGCGTAGAAATCGGGAAGAAAAAACCCGTTAAGAAGAAAGCTAAAAAATGATGAAAATTTTTCCCGCTACAAAACAAGACATTGCTTGGATGGTTGATTTAAGTCACTCCAAGCGGCTTACTTACGAAAAACATCAAAAGCAATTTTGGAAAATGGCAACAAATTGGCTTGAAGTTATTAAATGAAATTATGTCTCAAGCTAAATTAAAAGGCGCTAAGTAGCTTCTGTTGGTGTACAGAAATAACGATTTAAAAAAACTCAACTTCTCGAGAAATTAAATTTGAGCGTTGCGAGCAAGAGGCATGTCAGTGAAATTAAACTAATTTAATGAACCAATCTCAAAAAATCTCAATCCTTGGTCGTAACTGGCATCAAAAAACTTTTGACGAACGTCACGCGTTGGCTATTTTACAGCGTTTTGAGATCTCAGAAGTTTTGAGCAATCTACTTTCTGCGCGCGAAATTTCTTTGGGCGAAATCGAAAATTTTCTTGAGCCAAAAATTAAAACTTCACTGCCAGATCCGTTTGAATTAAACGACATGGAAAAGGCGGTGGCTCACGTGATTGCGGCAATTCACGCGCGAAAAAAAATCACGATTTTTGCTGATTATGATGTTGACGGCGCGACAAGTTCAGCCTTGCTCAAACGATTCTTCCGCGAGGCGGGAGTTAATGCCGACATCTACATTCCTGATCGTGTTTTGGAAGGTTACGGACCGAATTCGCAGGCGCTTTTAAATCTAAAAAAATCCGGAACAGATTTGGTAATCACCCTTGATTGCGGCACTGTCGCTTTCAAGCCACTCGAAGATGCTGCTGCTGTGGGCCTGGAGATTATCGTGATTGATCATCATCTCGGAGTTCTTGAAAAACCTCAGTCGATCGCGGTGATTAACCCGAATTTACTTGACGAAAAATTCCCGCACAAAAATCTTTGCGCTGCCGGCGTGACGTTTTTATTTGTGGTCGCGATCAATAAAAAATTGCGTGAAGAAAATTTTTACGCGCAAAAAAAAGAGCCAAATCTTTTGAATCTTCTCGACCTCGTCGCACTTGGAACTGTTTGCGATGTGATGTCTTTAACTGGCTTAAATCGGGCCTTCGTAGCTGCTGGTTTAAAAATTTTAAAGCAGAGAAAAAATTTAGGCTTGCGCGAAATTTGTGATTTAGCCGGACTCGACGAAGAGCCCTCTGCTTACCATTTAGGATTTGTAATCGGCCCGCGCATCAATGCTGGTGGACGCGTAGGAAAATCTGATTTAGGTGCGACAATTCTTTCAAGTGAAGATGAAGAGGAAGTAAAGGCCATCGCGCAACAATTAGAAACTTTTAATAAGCAGCGCAAAGAGATTGAAGTGCAAGTTTTGGAAGAGGCCGTGAAGTCTCTGGAGTCAGGCCCTTTGACGCGTAGCGCAACAGAATCATGGTTTGGCGGCTTTTCAAAAAATGATCCAATAATTTTTGCCGTCGCAAAAAACTGGCATCAAGGCGTAATCGGAATCGTCGCATCACGTCTAAAAGATTTGTACAACAAGCCTGTTGCTGTAATTGCGATTGATGATGAAGGCAAGAAGGGAAAGGCTTCATGCCGCTCAATTTCTGGAATTGACTTCGGCGGAGAAATTTTAAAAGCGCGATTGGAAGGTTTGTTGATTGAGGGTGGAGGCCATGCGATGGCTGGTGGATTTTCGGTTGCCCCAGAAAAAATTTCTGAACTTCACCAATTTTTCTGTAAAAATTTAGCGCAAAAAGTCGAAGAAATTTCTGCGCAAAAAAATGCCGAATTCGACATTGCACTCGATCTTGCGCAGGTGAATTTAGATTTACTAAAAGAGCTGGCAAAGCTTGAGCCATTTGGCGTTGGCAACATGCGTCCTAAATTTCTTTTGCGCAATGTGGTGAAGGTGAAAGCGAATTTAGTTGGCCAAACCGCAGAACATATTTCCTGTGTTTTTTCTTCCAAATCCGCGCTCGGATTTAATGGGCAAATTCAAGCAATCGCTTTTCGTAGTAATAAAACCCCTCTTGGTGAAATGCTTCTTGATCCGAAATTTACCAAGCCGATCAACCTAGTCGGAACCTTGAATATCAACGCTTGGATGGGTGTTGAGAAAGTGCAGATGATTATTGAAGATGTGATGATCTAGTTTTTGGGGCAAAATAAAAGGGTCAGACTCTTGCGAGCCTGACCCTTTTACGTGACAAATGATCTCAGAAATAGAGCTCAATGATTTACAAAGTGCTTCTTAATTCTTTAGTCGCATCAACCATTGCCTTCAGCGCTGCCTTGGTTTCTGGCCAGTCACGAGTTTTAAGGCCGCAATCAGGATTTACCCAAATTTGTTCAGGCTTCAAAACATCGAGTGCCTTTTGCAGAAGATTTTTCATCTCTTCTTTTTTCGGCACGCGTGGGCTGTGAATATCGTAAACGCCCGGTCCGATTTCATTTGGATATTTGAAGTTTACGAAAGCGTTCAGCAAGTCCATTTGTGAGCGCGAAGTTTCGATTGAAATCACGTCAGCATCCATTTTTGCGATCGCTTCAATGATGTCGTTAAATTCAGAATAGCACATGTGAGTGTGAATCTGAGTTCTGTCTTCAACGCCGGAAGCGCTGATTCTGAAGGCTTCAACCGCCCATTTTAAATATTCGTTCCACTTGTTTCTGCGAATTGGCAGGCCTTCGCGAAGTGCTGCTTCATCGATTTGCACGATTTTAATTCCCGCTTTTTCGAGATCGCAAACTTCGTCACGAATCGCAAAAGCGATTTGCAAAGCCGTTTCTTTTCTCGGCTGATCATCACGAACAAATGACCATTGAAGAATTGTGATCGGGCCAGTGAGCATGCCTTTCATGATTTTCTTCGTTTGGCTTTGTGCATATTTTGCCCATTCAACCGTCATTTCTTTCGGACGAGAAACGTCGCCGAAAATAACTGGAGGCTTCACGCAGCGTGAGCCGTAGCTTTGCACCCAGCCGTTTTTGGTGAAGAAAAATCCCGACAATTGTTCGCCGAAATATTCGACCATGTCGTTGCGTTCGAACTCGCCGTGAACTAAAACATCCAAACCAATTTCTTCTTGGAAGCGAATGGTGCGCGTGGTTTCTTCCTGTACGAATTTTTCGTAATCTGCGGCAGAAATTTTTCCGGCTTTAAAATCAGCGCGAAATTTACGCACTTCTTTTGTTTGTGGGAAAGAGCCAATTGTTGTAGTTGGCAGTAAGGGTAAATCGATGTGCGCAGTTTGAATTTTTTTGCGTGCAGCGAAATTACTTTTGCGGCTCATCAAAGATTCGTCGATTTCTGCAACGCGTTTTTTCACGAGTTCATTGTGAATTCTGCGTGAAGATTTTCTTGCTTTGAGCGCTGTTTTATTCGCAGAAATTTCTGCCTTAACTTTGAAGTCTTCTGCATCAGCTGCCTGAGCAATTATTGCTAGCTCAGCTAGTTTTTGCGTCGCAAATGAAAGCCAAGATCTTAATTCTGAATCGAGATCTGTTTCATTGTTGAGATCAACTGGAGTGTGAATCAATGAGCATGAAGGTGCCACAATCAAGCGCCCGCGACCAAGTTTTGCTGATGCTTTTTTTACCAACTCAACTGATTTTTCTAAGTTGTTGATCCAAATATTACGACCATCGATTACGCCCAGAGACAAGGTTTGGCCGGACTTAACGAGATTCAAAACTTCTTCAAATTGCTGAGGAGCGCGAACCAAATCAACGTGAACTGATTCAGTGCCAAGGTCGAAAGCGAGAGTCGCATTTTCGCTCAGAGAATCAAAATAAGTTGCGAGGTGAAGTTTAATTGAGCCCGCTTGTTGCTTGAGTTGTGGGTATGCTTTTAGGTAGGCCTGGATCACTTCAGCTGACAAATCTGTAACCAAAAAAGGTTCATCAATTTGCACATCTTTTACACCGATTTCTGATAATTT
>CANNMN010000065.1 GCA_947505885.1 Rickettsiales bacterium | reverse complement strand
GGCGCGGCGCGAAAGATTTCGAGATTATGTGAAAGTAGATCACCAAAATCCGTCGCATTCATCGCCTTGAGGCGAGATTGATACATCGAATAAACTTCTTTAAGTTTTGGCAGACCAACTTCAAAGCCAGCAGATTCAAGGGTTGATGGGCTCACCGCTTTATCCTTCAAACGCGAAATACGATTCAAATAAACCTTCGGCGCGAATTGTTTGATGTCGATATTGAAGTCGCCGAGAATGGTTTTGAGCAGGCGGGTTTGATCGTCATCGTCAATGATGGTGAAGTCTTGACGCAATCCAACGATCTCGGGATGACGACGCAAAATACGCGCCGCTACTCCGTGAAAAGTTCCCATCCAGAGATTATTCGCTTGATCACCAATCACTTCGCTAATTCGTTTTTTCATTTCCGCTGCGGCCTTATTAGTGAAGGTTACGGCAAGGATTTGATAAGGCGAAGCGAGTCCAGAATTTACGATATTGATGACGCGAGAAGTCAAAACTTTTGTCTTGCCAGTTCCAGCTCCAGCAAGGACTAGTAAAGGTCCATCGGTTGTATTAACGGCTTCGAGTTGCGGAGAGTTGAGAGTCATTGATTTTATAATTTTTCTGTCAGTCGAATATGCCATTTGAGATAACCCGAATACGCCGGTTGAGCGAACTCGAATACGCTGGTTGAACGAACTCGAAAACGCCGGTTGAGCGAAGTCGAAACCAAGTCAATAGCTAGATACTTGGTTTCGACTTCGCTCAACCGGCGTATTCGAGTTAGCTCAACCGGCTTATTGGAATTAGCTTAAATGGCACCTCATCTCGATCAGCGGAAAAAATTTTTAATATTTTTCCGGATGAAATACCTGAAGCGGTCTGGCGTTAGATTTAGCAAAAATTGCCGATTTGATAATTAGGTTCATTTGTTCTTTTGAAATTCTTGCCGGTGTTTTCATCACATACCACTTAACCCCTTCTTTACATGGAGGAGTAGTGAGTGAGCCATCATAAAAAAATACTTTGTCATTTGATTTAATGAATTCTTTTGGATTAATTCTTTCCTCACTTTTCTCGCTTACGAGGAAATTTATTAAGTTTTTGAAATCAGAATTTTCGTCACCGACTTCAAGCAAAACTGCAACGACTAAACTCTGCTCATCTTCACTTTTGTGATAAAGTTGCATCTCTAAAGAATGCTGATTGCCATCAATAAAATGCTCGCTTGGATGATGAAAGACAATCGAGTGTAACCAATATTTTTTCTTGCCGCGTAATAAAAAATTCTCGCCATCAAAATTAATATTTTGGACGTAGTTTTTTTTCTCTTTCTCAGCGTCAGAAATTTGGTAAGAAAATTTTAAATCGCTTTCGATGAACTTATCTTGGATATTAATCGGCGATTGATTGTAGCCGATTTTGCAGAATTTATTCTCATCGCGATCGCCCCAAGCTTCCGGAGATTCGTAGCTCCACTCAGCTTTGCAGGAAAAAATGAATGCGAAAAAAATAAGAAAAAAATTTTTCATGAAGAGAACTTCCTTTGGATTGCAACCGTTAGAACAAAAATTCGCTGATCTGCTTAAGCCACTTTTTGCAGGCAGTAAGAAAGAATTTATTTTGATCAATAATCTTACTAAAAACTGGTCAGATGTTATTGGAAAAAAATACGAAAAACTTTGCTATCCGCGATCAATCAAATTCGGAACAAAATCCCCCGGCTCAGAAAAAACTGCAACACTTACAATTGCAGTTTACAACTCTTCAGTAGGATTTTTTTTAGAAAGTAATTCAGAAATTATTCTTGAGAGAATCGCGGTTTTATATGGATTTAAATCGGTGGCAAAAATCAGCATTAAGCAAGAGCCGAGAAATATCGACAACAACAAAATCACTGAGATCAAGCTTCCAGCCGCTCAAGAAAAAAATTTACAAGAAAAAATAGAAAAAATTTCTGATCAAAATTTGGCAGAAACTTTACAAAAATTGGGAAGAGAAATTTTTAAGAGTTAGTCCCTTAATCTCTCAGCTTTTTAAGATTTTAAAGCAGAAAAACATTCTTCACTGAATCGATTTTTAAAGTATCGCCATCACTACCAGCTCAACTTTAATCAGCGATTCACTAATGGAATGGTCGATTAAGTTGAGTTTTCAGATCGCACAAAACCTGCAATTACAGCAAAAACAAAGAGTAAATTTATTTGTTTAATTTTTTAATTCTCTCCTCGCGCATTTTCGCAAAGTCATCTCCAGCATGGTAAGATGAACGAGTAAGTGGGCTCGCAGAAACCATCAAAAATCCCTTGCTGTAAGCCATTTTTTTGTAGAACTCAAACTCATCAGGATGAACGTAGCGATCTACTGGAGCATGGCGCAAAGTCGGGCGAAGATATTGGCCGATCGTTAAAAAATCGATATCAGCACAACGCATGTCGTCCATGACTTGCAAAACTTGTTCCTTCGTTTCACCAAGACCAACCATCAAGCCTGATTTTGTGAACATTGTAGGATCGATCTCTTTCACGCGCTTCAAAAGATGAAGGGAATGGAAATAGCGTGCACCCGGACGGATCATGGCGTAAAGGCCTGGAACAGTTTCGATATTGTGATTAAAAACATCAGGCTTGGCAGCAACAACTTTTTCCATTGCACCTTCTTTGCGTAAGAAATCTGGAGTTAAAATTTCGATTGTAGTGTTTGGAGACTTGCGACGCACTGCCTCAATACATTTCACAAATTGATCTGCGCCGCCGTCAGCAAGATCATCGCGATCAACGGAGGTAATCACGATATGCTTCAATCCAGAAACCTGCGCAACATCACCAACATTCTCTGGCTCATGCGGATTTACTGCGTCGGGACGACCAGTTTCGATATTACAAAATGAACAAGCGCGAGTACAAACCGATCCCAGAATCATCACCGTTGCATGCTTCTGCGCCCAGCATTCACCAATATTAGGACAAGCAGCTTCTTCGCAAACCGTGTGAAGTTTTTTCGAATTTAGTAGTTCTTTGGTTTCGTAATAACCCTTCGATTGCGGGGCTTTCACGCGGATCCAATCTGGCTTACGCTCCATTTTTTCTTTTGGAAAATTTTGTGCAAAGCCCTGTAAGTCCTTATTATCTTTCTTGGCGATTTGCCCCGAGTCTTTTTTCTCTTCGCGTGTTTGCATGTTTTTATTTTTTGCGATTTTTACACGCCATTCCCGCAAAAACGGGAATTACGAGTAAAGATTTGTGACTTAAATTAATTTATTTTGTCTCGCCGGTAACCACGTATTTAGTGATCTCAGCAATATTAGTAGAATGATCAGCCAGGCGCTCAAAACTTTTAGCAATGAACATGATGTTAATAATTTTTTCGAGCTGTTCTTTGGTAAAATTTCCCGGCTGTAAAATGCCAAAAAGACGGGTGTAGATATTATCAATCTCGTCATCTTTCTTTAAAACCTCGTCGGCCTTCTGAATATTTTGATCGTTAAAAGCGACGACAGAGTCAAAGACCATTTGCTTTGAGAGCAGAATCATTTCGAACAAAGATTTCTTCACGACACCTTCAACCGACTCAAAACCGATACGATTGATCTTCTTAATTATTCCCTTCGCTTGATCTCCGACTCGTTCCAAATTTGAAGAAACTTTCAACGCAGAAACGATGAAACGCAAATCAACAGCCATCGGCTGACGCATTGCCAGCATTGCCGTTACCTTTCTTTCAACTAACAAATCAAGTGAGTTAATTTTGTAATCATGTGCAGTAATTTTTTCTAAAAATTCTGGGTGATGACTCGTGATCATTTCTGAAACCATGTCGATTGAAACCAAAACCATGTCAGCCATTTCAGAGAGAGTTCCGGCGATTGATTGTAAGTCTTTGTCGTAAGATTTAACGGTATGTTCTTTGATGGTCATTGGATTTATGATTTAAGATTTCAGAATGTGCAGCACTCTAAAATCATAAATTTTATTAATGAAAAAAATCTTAGTCATTGGCTCTGGCGGCAGAGAGCACGCAATTTGCGAGCAATTTAAAAAATCACCCAAACTTGAGAAAATTTTTTGCTTACCTGGAAATGCTGGAATCAGCGAAATCGCAGAAATAGTCGATGAAATTAAGATTGATGAACATCAAAAAATTATTGATTTCTGCCAAAAAAATAAAATTGATTTTGTTTTCGTTGGCCCTGAGCAGCCTTTAGTTGCAGGCCTTATTGATGATTTGGAAAAAGCCGGAATTCGCGCTTTTGGTCCAAATAAAAATGCCGCGCAGCTCGAGGGTTCAAAAATTTTCATGAAGAAAATTGCCGTCGATAATAACGTTCCAACTGCGATTTATGAAACTTTTACGGACGAAAAAAGCGCAATAGAATTCGCTAAAAAACTTGCTAAGGAATTTAAATTTCCCTGCGTTATTAAAACGGATGGACTAGCTGCTGGTAAGGGCGTAATCATTCCACAAAATTTCTCCGAAGCGGAAGAGACAATCAAAGAAATCTTTGCTGGAAAATTCGGCGCAGCAGGAAACAAAATTATCATCGAAGAATTTTTAGATGGTTTTGAAGCGAGTTATTTTGTTCTTTGCGACGGAAAAAATTTCATCCCACTCGGCTTTGCTCATGATCACAAAAGAGTTGGAGATGGCGACACCGGTCCCAACACCGGCGGCATGGGAACCTATGCACCCTCGCCTTTCATCGATAAAAAATTGGAAGAAGAAATTATCGAAAAAATTATTCGACCAACTTTGCACGGAATTGAGTTTCGAGGAATTTTATTCGCTGGTCTAATGATCAGCAAAGATACCTTGAAGCCCTTGGTAAAACCCTTGCTAAAACCCTTGGCAAAACTTTTAGAATATAATGTGCGTTTTGGTGATCCAGAAACTCAGGTAATTTTACCAAGAATTAAAACTGATTTTATTGATTTAATCGAAGCGGCAATTGATGGCAAGCTTAGTGAAATCAAAGTCGAATTCGATGAAGAAAAAAAATTAGTTTGCGTGGTGATGTGCGCAAATGGCTATCCAGAAAATTACGAAAAGGGCACAGAAATTAAAGACTTAGATCTAATCACCGAAGCCAAAACTCTTCACGCCGGAACAATAAAAAAAGATGGCAAAATTCTTGCAAATGGCGGCCGCGTTCTAAACATCGTCGCTGAAGCAACATCCTTTACAATCGCTCGTGACAAGGCTTACAAAGCTATTGCGAAAATTAATTGGAAAGAAGGGTTTTGTAGAAAAGACATTGCAGGAAGATTGCTTTAAAAAGCGGCAGTACGCAAAGCTTGACGGAGAATTTTGGCGGCATGAACTTTGTGCTCACTTCGCCAAAATCAACTTCCGCTACTTCGTGACTTCTCTCTGTTTTTCAAAAAGGACCAACCAAAAAAGGAAAAATGAAAAAATACTTTGGCACTGATGGCATTCGCGGCACAGCAAATAAATTTCCAATGACTGCGGAAATCGCACTTAAAGTTGGTATGGCCGTGGGTGCAAAGTTTACTGATGGCGATCATCGTCATCGCGTGGTGATTGGAAAAGATACTCGACTTTCTGGTTACGTTATCGAACCAGCACTAACTGCTGGCCTTGCAGCTGTCGGCATGGATGTGTTTTTAGTTGGCCCTGTTCCAACTCCGGCAGTATCAATGCTAACCCGCTCAATCCGTGCCGATATTGGCATTATGATCTCTGCCTCGCATAATCCTTATCACGATAATGGTATTAAAATTTTCACGCGTGATGGTCGCAAACTCAGCGACGAATTAGAAAAAGAGATAGAAGCTTTAATCGATGGCGACGTCACGCGATTTCTTGCTAAACCCGAAAATCTTGGCCGCGTAAAAAGGCTTGATGATGCTTCAAATCGCTACATTGAATTCGTTAAAAATTCTTTTCCAAAAGATAAAAGTCTAACTGGTCTCAAGATTGTCGTCGATTGCGCCAATGGGGCCGCTTACAACATCGCGCCAAAAATTTTCTGGGAACTTGGTGCAGAAGTCGTAGCGATCGGAATCGAACCAAATGGTTTTAACATTAACGAAAAATGTGGCTCAACTCATCCCGAAGCCTTACGCCTAAAAGTTCTCGAAGAAAAAGCCGACATCGGAATTGCCTTAGACGGTGATGCCGATCGTCTTTTGATCGTTGATGAAAAAGGTCGCGCCATTGATGGAGATCAACTAATCGCCCTGATCGCCGAAAAATTACATGACAGCGGAAACCTCAAATCTGACAGTGTCGTTATCACCCAAATGTCGAATTTGGCACTTGAAAATTATTTGAATTACATCGCAGTTTCTACCATTCGCGCGCAAGTTGGCGATCGTTACGTCTTAGAAGAAATGCGCAAAAATGGCTGCAACTTTGGCGGCGAACAATCCGGCCACATCGTCATCTCTGATTACTCAACCACAGGTGATGGTCTAGTTGCCGCTCTGCAAGTTTTAGCAATTTTATGCGAAACCAAAAAACCCGCGAGCGAACTTTTACATCTGTTTGAACCATTCCCACAAATTCTAAAAAACGTAAAATTCGACTCAAGCAAAGGCGACCCGATGCAAGATAAATCACTGCAAGATTTTATCGAAGAAAAATCACAAGAACTTGGAAATGAAGGCCGAATCTTGGTTCGCAAATCAGGAACTGAAAGTTTGATTCGCGTGATGGCAGAGGGAAAAGATCAAAAACAAATCGAGAAAATAGTTAACGAGATCATTGCGAAAATTTAAGAAAAGCCCCCATCATCCTTTACAAAAAAACACCCTTATTTGATTGGCAAAGATCGAAAAACTAAAACCCCAAACAATTCTAAACGTCAGGCTAAATAGTTTTGCCACTTTGACCCAAAACCCACCCGCAATAAAGAGGTAGATTTAAGCTAAATCTTTTGAGTTCGGAGTTCTTTAAGAAATAACTTCAGATCACGAAATTACACAGCCCGAGCTACCTTTGCCTTTTTTGCTAAACCGCTAAGACTTTCGCTAGACGGTGAAGAAGATATGCCACTTGGAATATCTTCTGCCGCTGCTTGTGCGCCCTTACCTCTATCCTTAAAAGGAGCCTCACTAAGATCTATAATTGCTTGGATCACCGCAGCTTCTTTTTCTTTAGCGAGAGAAATCTGCGCCTCCTCAT
>CANNMN010000064.1 GCA_947505885.1 Rickettsiales bacterium | reverse complement strand
CCGAAATACTTACCGTAATCGAGTCGTTTTGATTTTAACTTCGCCAGACAATCTTCAAAACTACTAACCACTCCACATTTTTCAAAAAGGTAATAATTTTCTGGCACATACAGATCTTCGACCCTTGTTGCGAAGATACTGCTGACAATAGTCGGCAATAAATTTGGCGAAATTTTTTTTGGAATTTTTATAGTCGGAAGAGAATCGCTAGCGATTATTTTGTAAAACGTTGAGTATCGTGACGAGCCCTTAACTCTGTTTTTGTCGTAGTTATTTTTATTAAAGGTCCAGGGCTGGTGGTCGCCAAAAATCACCATTAAAAATGGACGATGCTGCTCTCGCTCAATTTTTCTTAATTCATTTTCCAAATTTTTAATCGCCAAATCGCTTGATTTTGCTCTCGCTAAATATTCGTCAACTTCACAATTTTTTCTGAAGTCGTCATCGTTAAGAAGCCTGTATTGATCTGGGTTTAAAGAATTTTTTCTGCAGTCATGCGGTCCGTGATTTTCTAGCAAAATCACGTAAGAGAAAAATGGATTTTTATTTTCTTTCGGAAGTTTTTTTATAACTTGCCTCACCATTTCAACGTCATAACCGTCGCGTATTCTCGCTCCGTTCATATCTAAAGATTCCGAATCTTCGATCGAATCAAAGCCGTAACTTTTTAAGTAAGTTTCGCCTTTGTTAACGAAGGCGCGAGTGATTGGGAAAAAGACCGAAGCAGTGTAATTTTTTTGCTGCAGGTAGCGCGCAAAAGAAGTTTTTAAATGGGGTGCTATTGCTGTGTTAATGTGGTCTGAAGTGCCCAAGGCTTTTGTTGAAATTCCTGAGTTAGTTTCAAATTCAGTAACCCAAGTTCCACCTCCGGTAATCGACACTTCGAGATCGCCGTAATATTCTTTTTTATCAGCGCGAAAAAGAGAATTTTCACGGTAAGGAGATTTTAAAATAAAAATTTTATTCGGATCAAAAGTTGATTCAGCCAAGACAAAAACAATATTTGGTTTGATATTTTTTTTGGCATTAGTCAGGTATTTTTTTGCAGAAATTTTAATTTTCTCCTGGCCAACAATTTCTTCCTTTTCATCTTTTTTTAGCAGCGATTTAACGTCGCGCAAATAAGCCTTAGACCCTGTGTAGGCAATCATTCCAAGAGCATCTATATTTTTTCCTGAACTTTGTTCGAGAGAAATTTGGTAAGAAAAATAATGAGCAAAAAAAATGCTCAGCGCAAGCGCGGCTGAAAAAAGTTTGTAGGAAAGTTTTTTGACGTCGATTACTCGACTAAATTTACGAAATTTTACCGCTAAAAATACAAGAAATAACAACAGTAAAATCAGCGGTAAATATCTGTTAGGCCCGTAACCAAGCAAAGCATCAAGGGAGTAAGCGGGAGAGCTAAAAATAATTCTAAAATCATATTCACTTATTTGACGCAGCAAATATTTGAGCTTCAAATAATTGATAAAATTCAGAATAAGAATCACCGACAACCAACTGCAAAATACTCCAATCAAAGACAAAAATGGAAAAAATAACGCAAGCGCGAAGAAAACAGTTACCCACAAATTCTCTACTGATTGACTCGGTCCAAATGGCGAATGTCCGAAGTAGCACAGCAGTAAATGAACTAAGGCAAAAGCAGCAATTAATAAGGTTCGTGGCCAGTCGTGTTTGAAGAAAATCATTTTAGATAATTGACAAGCTAGAGTTGTATTGATGTTTAGCTTCGCTGGTTAGAGCCTTATTTCGCCGGTCGAGGGAAGTCGAGAAATCTCAAGTTTAGAGAGGCTCGACTTACCTCGAACGGCGGGTGCGAGTAGTGCAAGAAAATGCAAGCAACGTCACAATTGAATCATCAATAAATAAATCAAATGACCGAAACAACTTTACCAGCCTGCGCAAAATGTGGATGTGAATATACTTACGAAGAGGGCAATATTTACATCTGCCCAGAATGCTCGTGCGAATGGTCGAAGTTCGATATGCCAGAAGATTCAGAAGAGGTAATCAAAGACGCTTATGGAACTATTTTGAAAGACGGTGACACGATCACTGTAATTAAAGATCTAAAAATCAAAGGCTCGTCCTCAAGCGTAAAAGTCGGCACGAAGGTGAAAAATATTCGCTTAGCCGGCGGCGACCATGACATTGATTGCGTCATTCCAGGGATGGGCAAGATGGGTTTAAAATCGGAATTTGTAAAAAAAGTTTAAGCGAATGCGAGGAATTTTTCCTCGATCCCTACTTGGGCGGCGATCAAAGAGATTTAGTTATTTATTCAGTGATTAAATCAAAACCAAAGTAATCGCCATCAGGGTAATACCCATTAAGAACTCAAGCGGGTTGATTTTCTTTTTCTCAACCTCTTTCGACATTTCTGGCTCAAGATTAATTTTTTTAATCTTCAATAAGTGGGAAGTAATTGGCGGATGAGTTGAGTTTATTTAACGGAATATTTTAGCCCAAACTAATTGGGTTTAATTAAATTCATTGCGAGGCTAACAATCTTGACAACCACTGAAGAATTCTCGCGGAAGAGGTGTATTGCCGCTTTTTCAATAAATTCTTGCGGATTTTCTTTGTGCGATGCGGCTTTGCAAAGCTCATCAATAATTAATTCAGCCTGATTAAAACTGCCGCCATTTCTAAAATCATCCGGCTGCAAAGAATCAAGAAATTCCATTTTTTGCTTTTGGTAATTTTCGGCTTTTGTCATTTTGATTTTCGTATTTTTGTCGTTCGAACAGAGTTTCGAAATGGCTAATAAAACTTTCGATATCTCGACTCACTGTTACAGGCAAATAAATTTTAAAACGAATAATGCGCCTCTATTTCCTAGCAATTTTTTTCACTTTGCAATCTCTGCATTGCTACGCTCAAAGTGAAGAAATTTTTGTTGAACGTTATTTAGTAAAGCGTGGCGAGACCTTTAATATTCTAGCTCGGCGCTTTAATCTTGGGATAAATGAATTACTGAGAGCCAATCCAGAAATTGAAGATCAATCTTTGATTTACGCGGGAGAAAAAATCATTTTACCAATCACGCATCTTCTTCCCGAAACAAGATCGAGCGGCATTGTAATTAATCTCGCTGAGCCCCGACTTTATTTTATTCCCAAAGATCCCAAAGAGGAATTACTGACTTTTCCAATCACGATTGGCTCTGATCAAAAAACTCCGACTGGACAAACTAGCATCGCGATAAAACGTGAAAATCCTTACTGGATTCCGCCAAAATCGATTCGCAAAGAAAATCCATTATTGCCTAAAATTGTTGAGCCCGGCCCAAATAATCCGCTCGGAAATTACGCGCTTAGCCTCGACGGTTCCCGCAATAAAAAATGGCAACGTATTGCAATTCACGGCACTAATGATCCCTGGTCAATTGGCAGTGAAATTAGCCATGGCTGCATTCGTCTTTACCCAAAAGATATAGAGGTTCTTTTTGCGAAAGTTGAGATTGGCACCGCGGTTAAGATTGTGAATCAACCACTAAAACTCGAGAAAATTGGCAATCAAATTTACTTAGAGTCTCATTTCGCGACCATTCCAGACAAGCCTTCCGAAGATTTGTGGTTGCACAATTTTATTTGTAAGCGCGTGCAAAATTGTGAGAAAAAAATTGATTGGAATAAGGTTGATGAAGTGGTGATTGAGAGCTTGGGAATTCCAGTAAATATTGCCTCGGACTCTATTCTTGCTTACAGTCGCAAGTAGGTCTCAAGATCATTTACTGCGCTCAGAATGACTCTCTTAAATTTAATTTTTGACAGAGTTTAAAAAATAGTGGCGTCTTACGGTCTTAATAGTGAGGATCCAGCCCGCGGGATTAACGTTCCGCGTTTCACAATTTTTTTATCAATAAAAGTAATACAATGTCAGATCTAGTTAACGGTACAGTAAAATGGTTTAACGACGAAAAAGGTTTCGGATTTATCGAAATCGAAGGAAGCAAAGATGTTTTCGTTCATCACAGCGCGATCAAAGCTAGCGGCGGTCGCTCTACTCTATTTGAAGGCCAAAAAGTAACTCTAGAAGTTATTCAAGGTAAAAAAGGTTTAGAAGCTTCAAACGTAGTTGCGAAAAACTAAATCCTCTGAAACTTCAGATGTAATTAGGCTCTCTCAAAAATTTTTTTGGGGGAGCTTTTTTATTGAAATTTTTTTGGATAACCCACTTCAGAATCTCAGCCTGATCCCAGCCACGGCAATAAAATTATCCACCCTTTGGCCTAATTTTTTAGCTAAATTTGCTGTGCCAAAAGTTTTGGTGTGGTAACGAAAAGCCACGTATGGCGCGAATTTACGCGTTATTTCGTAACGTGTCATTATACCAACTTCAAAATCTGAAATTCCTGATTCCACTTCTAACTTTCTAACATCCTGCGCAAAAATTTCCGTTTCTAAGTAGGGTTGCATGATGAGTTTCTGCGTGAGCAAAACATCAACCTCCTGCTTAAATCTTGCGCTGTAATTTCCTTGATCGCTTACAAAAATCTGCGCTTCGGTTTCAAAAAATTGTGGCGCCAAGCCTTCTAGGCCAATGGTTAAATAATTCAGATCATTTGCGGTAAAATCCGTGCTGAAATCGTGAGATATGCCAATTTGAGCATCCCAAAATTTGGAAAAATTTCTGCTGTAAAGCGCCTGAGCTTCTAATTTTTCTTCGTATTTTCCGTAACTTTTTTTCTCACTTTTGAGCCAAAGACGATCATAATCACCTCCAACCCAACCAGAAAAATCTAAGCCTTGTGATCGACCATCTCTGGCTTCGCCAATATCTCCTTCAAGCGTGAAAAATTTGTGTGTGATCATTTACATGATCCGTCGCAAATGATTTTTGTGAAAAAAATAAAATTAGAAAAAAAATTAATAATTTACGCGCGGCTAAGTGTTGTTTCTTAAGCACAAAAATCACTCCTTGATCCACATAAGAGCCGAGATCCAGGAATGATTTCCTGGCACTAGACATTAAAAGTATTTTCATTTTTCCACTGTCACACTCGTCATCATCCCGCTTGCCATATGGTAAAGAAGATGACAATGAAAGGCCCACTCTCCTGCTTCGTCAGCAGTTAAAAGCATTGAAACAGTTTGTGCTGGCGGTACCAGCACCGTGTGTTTATTTGGCATCCATTTCATTTCTCTGCCGTTCTCCATCTGCATAAACATGCCATGCAAGTGAATCGGATGCGCCATCATCGTTTCATTAACAAACTTCAAACGCACGCGCTCGCCGAACTTCAGGTGAAAAGGTTTTGGAAATTTTTCGCCGTTAATTGTCCAGATATAACGATTCATCGTGCCGCCAAATTTGAATTCGATTTCGCGTGTCGGCTTACGCAAATCTTTTTGCGGCGCGAAAGAAATTAGATCAGAATATTCGAGTGCCTTTTTGCCTTCTGGAGTTCCGCGATTATTCCAACCGCTCTCTTCCATGCTGTGATCCATTCCCTCCATTTTCATGTCCGCCATCGTGAGTTGTGTGCGTGGACGAAGTTTTGGAAGTTTTGCAACCATTCCTTTTTTTGGCGCGAGAGTTGCGCTGACGTAACCTGTGCGGTCAAGAGATTCGGCAAGAATATTGTAAGCTTTATTTTCCTTGGGCTCGACAATCACATCGTAAGTTTCTGCCGCGCCAATCCTGAATTCATCAGCGGTTACTGGTTTTATTTTTTGTCCATCCGCTTCGATGAATTTCATTTTTAAACCTGGAATCGAAACATCAAAAATCGTCATTGCCGCAGCGTTGATGAAGCGAAGTTTTATTTTTTCGCCTTTCTTAAAAATTTCTGACCAATCTTTTTTGCCATTAATTAAAAAAGTGTAATGGCTTACATCGCTTAAGTCTGTAGGGTCCATACGCATATCACCCCACTCAAGATAATTTTGTAGAGTCGAAAAAAATCCATCTTTTTTAGCATCAGAAAAAAATGTAAACAGCGTGCGCTTGTTATAGTTGTAGTAGCCAGAATCGATTTTGAGATTATTTAAAATTGTCTCAGGATTTTCTGCTGTAGAATCGGAAAGCAAAATCACAAATTCCTTGTCGAATTTATTTATCTCCCTCTTCGCTGTGATTACTAGAGCCCCGTAAGCTCCTTGCTGTTCCTGTAAATTAGAATGTGAATGGTACCAGTAAGTTCCCGACTGCCTAATTTTGAATTTATAAGTAAAAATTTCGCCAGAAATTTTACTGGGCGCGATGCCATTAAAACCATTTAGGCCGGGCACTCCATCCATTTTTCCGTCGAGCAAAATTCCGTGCCAATGAATCGAGGTTGTTTCGTTCATTGAATTTTTTACGCGAATTTCAACATCTTCCCCCTCTTTAAAATGCAGTGTCGGACCGGGGATAGAATCATTAATCGTAATTTTCTGCTCTGATTTTTTTATTTCTAAATCGTAACTCTTGGCAAAAGATTTTGACGCAAAAATCAGCAATAAAATTGTTAGAAGAAGTTTTTTTATTGCAGCATCTTAGCCGTTTAGTAGTTGTTGATAAACTCGCCTTCTCCATTGAATAATTTTTTGCGCGCGCCTTCGATTTCAAAACCGAGCTTTTTGTAAAAATAAATCGCACCCGAATTTTTGAGCTCGACGGTCAACTCTGCTTTTTTATTTTTACCAGAATTGAGAAATTACTGACTTGAAACCAACATCCACGCTGCTTTTTCATGAGCTTGAATTCTGCCGATAAAAATATCTGCGGTTGCTTCGTCGCCTTCATCTTGCGCAACTTTAATCGCATCTTTTAGATCTTTGATGATTAATTCGTGACCAAAAGCCAAGTCCTGAATCATCTCGCTTTTATTAAAATTTTTATTGCCACTTTTGATTTTGCTCAGTTTGGAAAAATTTTCTAATGTACCTTCAACCTTTGATCCCAAAGCTCTCATGCGCTCAGCAACTTCATCAATCGCATCAGCAAGCTCTTCATATTGCGCACCGAATAATTCGTGAAGAGGTTTAAAATTTTCTCCGACCACATTCCAATGGTAGTTCTGAGTCTTTAGCGACAAAAGGTAAGAGTTGGCTAAAAGATTTTCTAAGTTCTGGATTGTTTGATGATTTTTCATTCTGCTTCGATTTTAAATTATTAAAAATTGTACCACTAAAATTCTTGAATCAACTCAAGCTGCGATTTTGCGTTCATAACTGTAGAATCCAAGCCATCACTTCAACTCGATTTCTCTTAAAAATATGTCGCCAAATAATTTCGACTTTTGTTAATCAATTTCGTTTCTGCATCGAAACAGCTCGACTTATTTTTCTTACCTTCTTTTCGAGTTGGTTTTTTAACTAACTTGATAACGAGATTTTAAGAAAAAATAACGCTGCAAATTCCATAAATACCGAAGCTGCCGATGAT
>CANNMN010000063.1 GCA_947505885.1 Rickettsiales bacterium | reverse complement strand
TATAAACTCGCAGAATTTTCGCGCCAAAGAAGTAAGGCGAAAATCATCGCCCTAACCGGATCTGTAGGAAAAACCGGCACGAAAGACATGCTCGAGTTAGTTTTTAAAACCCAGGGGAAAAATCCGGGGAAAACTTTTGCCACAACAGGAAATCTCAACAATCACATCGGTCTTCCTCTCTCACTCTGCAACTTTCCACGCGATTGCGATTACGGAATTTTTGAAATGGGAATGAATCACTCTAGCGAAATCGAACCACTCTCAAACCTCGCCAAACCTCATCTGGCACTTGTTACCAATGTTGGCCCAGTTCATATCGAGTTCTTCAAAAACGAAAAAGAAATCGCCGCGGCGAAAGCAGAAATTTTCTCTGGATTAGTCGGTGAAAAAATTGCGCTACTTAACTTTGACAATCCGCATTTCGAGTTTTTAAAACAACAAGCTCAAGGCCTGAAGATATTTTCCTTTGGCGAAAAAACTGGCGCGGATTACCAAATCACTGCCATCATCCCCGCAAATACGGCTGCGAAAGAAGGCGCGCTTGAAGTAAATGATGAAACCCTCTGTATTCCTACCCAGGCAGGAATGAAGACAAAAAATTCGTGTAAAATAGACAGTAATCTAGTCGCTGCAAAATTACCGAACGGCAAAAAAGTTTCTTACCAAATTAACTCGCAACATCCGGCGGTAATTTTTAACTCAATCATCGTAGTCGCTTGTCTCGACTTGTTAGGAAATGATTTAGAAAAAGGAATTTCTGCGCTGAAAAGTTTAGAATCAAAAACCGGACGCGGAAAAATTACTGAAGCAAAAGGCGTTATAATAATCGACGAAAGCTACAATGCCAGTCTGCTCTCGATGCATGCTGGACTTGAATATGCAAGCAATCTTAAAAAAACTCTTGGCAAAAAAAGAGTTATCGCCGCACTTGGTGATATGCTCGAACTCGGAGAAAAATCTGCCGAGATCCACGAAAAAACTTTAAATTTTTTGTCAGAGTTTAATATTGATTTTGCTGTGCTGGTTGGCGAAAAGATGTCCAATGCTGCAAAAAAATTACCTAAAAATTTATACCAAACTTTTCCAGACTCATCAAGCGCAAGTCTTGCTATTCATGACCTGGTTAAAGATGGAGACATTCTTTACGTCAAGGGTTCCCGCGGAATGAAGATGGAAAACATAATTCAAAATCTAGTCAGTGTTCACTAATCTAATCTCTCATAATCTCTGGCTTCAGGCCTTTGTTTGCCTAGCTTCATCATACATCATTGGATTTTTTAGCATCAAAAAATACATCGCCTTCGCACATAAAAATACAAAACTATTTCAACCGATTCGCGACTGCGGACCGGCAACGCATCTCAAGACAAAACAAAAAACCCCAACAATGGGCGGGCTTTTTATTGTGCTTGCCACACTAGCAACCACGCTGCTTTTCATTGATTTCTCTAATCGCTATATTCTCGTCGTCTGCGTAGTTTTCTTAACTTTTGCCGCGATTGGTCTTGCTGATGATTTAGCAAAAGTTCTCTACAAAAATTCTAAAGGCATACGCGGCAGTATTAAAATCGTGATTCAATTTGCGATTATTTGCGTTGCCTTTTTATGGCTTGGATCAATCGATGAAATCCACTTTAAAAATCGCGTCTTTTTGCCTTTCGGCAACGGACATTTTATTTATCTGGGCCTTATTCTTTACGTATTTTTTGTTAATATTGTAATCGTCGGAACTTCCAATGCGGTGAATTTAACCGACGGCCTCGACGGTCTAGTTTCAGTGCCAGCAATCATTAGTCTTAGCTGTTTAATTTTATTAATTTATGCCTCATCAACTCCACAACTCGCCATCAATTTCAAAGTGCCTCACGTCAAATTTTCCGGCGAATTAATTTTCTTCTGCATTGCTTTGATCGGCGCAATTCTTGCCTTTTTAACCTTCAATTTTCGACCAGCGAAAATTTTCATGGGAGATGTAGGAAGTCTAGCAATCGGCTCTGCCCTTGGCCTAATCGCCATCATCGTTAAACAAGAATTTATCTTTTTTGTAATTTCTATTTTATTCGTCTGCGAAGCTGTCTCAGTAATTTTACAAGTTAGCTCCTACAAAATGCGTAAAAAAAGAATCTTTTTAATGGCTCCTCTTCACCACCATTTTGAGAAAAAAGGCTGGAGCGAACAAATGGTGGTAAGACGCTTCTGGTTTGCCTCTGTAGTATTTGCGGCCTTAGGAATGGGAATATTTTTGCTTTAGAAATTCCTTCTTTATAAAAATTTTAAATGACTAAAAAACCTCGCATTTACCTTTACGATTCAACCCTCCGCGACGGCGCGCAAACTAGCACCGTCAACTTTAGCGTGCGCGACAAGGTTGAAATTGCTAAGAAGCTCGACATGCTTGGAATCGATTACATTGAAGGCGGCTGGCCCGGTGCAAATCCAACTGATGACGAATTTTTTGCTAATCTTCCTATTTTAAAAAAATCACGATTTACCGCTTTTGGTATGACACGTCGTAACAACGCTTCAGCCTCTAACGACGAGGGCTTAAGCGCTCTTATTAATGCTAATACTAAGTCGATTTGTATCGTCGGAAAATGTTGGGATTTTCACCTCACTCATGCACTAAATATTTCAGAAGAAGAAAATCAGAAAATGATTTCTGACTCAATTGCACAAATCGTAAAAAAGAAAAAAGAAGCAATGTTCGATGCCGAACATTTTTTCGACGGCTACAAAGCAAATCCAAAATTTGCGCTGCGCACAATCAAAGCTGCCTACGAAGCTGGGGCTAGATGGATCGTGCTTTGCGACACTAATGGAGGAACTTTGCCGAACGAAATTTCCAAGATCGTCAAAGAAATTACGAAGCATATTCCTGGCGAAAACCTTGGAATTCATTGTCACAACGACACTGGCAACGCAGTCGCCAACTCACTGGCCGCGGTTGAAGCAGGAGCAAGACAAATTCAAGGAACTATTAACGGACTCGGCGAACGTTGCGGAAATGCAAACTTAATCACTCTCATTCCAACCTTAGTTTTGAAGATCGGATTCGACATTGGCATTGACGAAAAAAACCTAAAAAATCTCAGCAAAGTTTCTCATTTTCTCGATGATCTTTTAAATAAAGAGACTGACAAATTCGCACCTTACGTTGGTCTCTACGCCTTTGCGCATAAAGGTGGGCTTCATGTCTCTGCCGTCGAAAAAAATCCACAATGCTACGAACATGTTGCGCCAGAAAAAGTTGGAAATCATCGTCAAATAATGATCTCAGACCAAGCTGGTCGTTCCAACATTATTTCACGGTTAAAAGAGATTGATATTGAGCTGCGCGAAGAAATTAAACCGAATCAAATTTCTGCCTTAGTCAATCAAGTTAAGGAGCTCGAAGCGCAAGGTTATGCTTACGACTCAGCAGATGCGAGCTTCGAAATCCTCGCCAAAAAATCTCTTAGCACTGTTCCGAATTTTTTCGACTTGATTTCATTTCGCGTACTCGACGAACAAGGCAAACCATCGGAGGCAACAATCAAAATTCGCGTTGGTAACAAAGTGACAATGTCTGTCGCCGAAGGAAACGGACCCGTTAATGCCCTAGACAAAGCTTTACGCAAAAGCCTCGCGCGCAAATATCCGAGTTTAAAAAATGTGCGGCTGACGGATTACAAAGTTAGAATTTTGACACCAGCCGCAGGAACAAAAGCCCTCACCCGCGTGCAAATCGAATCTTCTGACGAGACTGGAAAAAAATGGTCCACAATCGGTGTCTCCGAAAACATAGTTGATGCCTCCTTCAGGGCGCTTCACGATTCGATTACTTATAAGTTGATGAATAAAATGACACCCTAACATCAATTACAAATTCTGCTTAGTACAAACCAGACGGGGGAAATGAGGTGATTTTCTAATTTACAAAGGCGCCGAGATCGATGCAGAAGATTTTACTCCAGTATCTCTCGATCTAATCATAGATTTAATTTTTTCCTCAGGTCTTCCCAATATTTAAGACGCTTCTGCAGATCTCTCTCAAATCCTCTTTCATTTGGCTCGTAAAATTTCTGACGACCTAATTCTGCCGGAAAAAATTCCTGGCCGGAAAAACAATTTAGCGTATCGTGATCGTAAATATATCCGTCGCCAAAGCCTTGTTCTTTCATCATTTTAGTCGGCGCGTTTAGAATATTCTTTGGCGGAGAAATTTGCGATGTGCGTGAAGCGGCGTTAATTGAGGCTTTATGAGCTAAGTAAGAAGCATTCGATTTCGGTGCGGTGGCACAATAAATGGTCGCATGAGATAAAGCATAATCACCTTCAGGACTTCCCAAAAAATCGTAATTTTCTTTTGCAGCCATTACTTGCAGCAAAGCATTTGGATCAGCAAGGCCGATATCTTCTGTCGCGAAACGGGCAAGACGACGTAAGATGTAATAAATATCTTCTTTCGCTTCAAGCATTCGCGCCAGATAATACAGGGCCGCATCAACATCAGAACCGCGCAGAGATTTGTGAAAGGCGCTGATTAAGTTAAAATGAAAATCACCTTTTTTATCAAAATGCGCCGAGCGTTTGGAAATTATTTTTAGTAATTTTTCGGCAGAAATTTTTTCTTTTGTCGCGAGTGAAAATAAAATTTCGCAACTATTCAGCAAATAACGCGCATCACCGCAAGCCAGAGAAACCAAGGCTTCGCGCCCATCATCAGTTAGTGGTAATTTCTTTTTTAAAACCTTTTCTGCGCGCTCAATAATTTTTGTAAGTGCTACTTCATTAAGCATTTTTAGCGTTACAACTTTGCAGCGCGAAAGTAATGCGGCGTTAAGATGAAATGAGGGATTTTCTGTTGTTGTTCCAATCAAAGTTATCGTGCCATCTTCGATTGCAGGAAGAAAAAGATCTTGCTGCGTTTTGTTGAAATGATGGATTTCGTCAATCATTAGAATGATTGACGAAAATCCCCGTCCCTCGCTTCTCTTTTCTTTTAGCTTCTCCTCACAATTTTTTAAAGGAAGGAGCTCTTTTTGAAAAAGAGGGTGAAGTGAGGCGTCGGTTGATTTTCGACCAGCGCTTTCGATCACCTTCCTCACCTCCGCCACACCAGAATTAATTGCTGAAAGCGCAACAAATTCTGCGTTAGAAATTTTTGCCAAAGATTTTGCAATCGTAGTTTTTCCGACTCCCGGCGGCCCCCAAAGAATCAGTGAGGGAATATTTTTACTCTCCATAATCAGCGACAAAATTCCTGAACCATCTCCATCTTGGCTAAAAAGATGATCTTGCCCAATCAACTCAGACAAACTTTCGGGACGAATTAGATCGGCGAGTGGATGATTTTTCATTTTGACTAAATTCTTGACTCAGGTATTGACCAGCTTGATGGTCAGGCTATCAATCTTTTTTCTTAAAACATGCTTTCTGTAAATATCGGCGAAGCATTTCAAAAACAAGATTCTCGACTTGTTACAGCAGATTATTCACTACTTCAAAAAATTCAGAACTGATAGTGGGTTTGATTTGCTGAATCTAAATTCAGAAGACATCGAGAAGATATTTCAACTTTCAAAATTCACTCCGACCCATTTGAACTCGTCATTATGACGCAGGATTCAAATAATGAGGTGGTGATTATTTCACCTGATAAAAAATTTGCTAATTACACAGTGCGCGTATTTTTCTAAAAATAATTTCAACTTAAAAAAGTTAAACATGACCAAAGAAACATCTGACAATTCTTTTACCCAAGACGTCCTTGATTCAAAACTTCCCGTACTCGTAGATTTTTGGGCACCTTGGTGTGGCCCATGTCGCCAACTTTCTCCAATTGTTGACGAAGTTGCAAAAGATTTCGCCGGCAAAATCGAAGTCTTCAAATGCAATGTTGACGAAAACCCCGAAGTGCCTTCTAAACATATGGTGCGAGGCATACCGACATTAATTCTTTTCAAAGATGGCAAAGTCGTCGACACTAAAGTTGGCTCTCTTCCTAAGCCGGCTTTAATTGAGTGGATCAAAAAAAATGCTTAAGACGTAACGACAAGAAGAAATTTCAAAGCAAAATATTTTCCTGTTTGAAATTGCTATTTATGGTCAAGCCAATTTCTTACAAAATCTAGGTCGCAATGTTGCAATTTTTTTACTACATCATGACAGCAATGATTTTTTATTTTTAGAGGGCGAATGATCGCGACATGATCAACGGCGAAATTTTAAAAAATTCTTGGGAACATTTTTGCAATTCCAACTCACTAGTTCCAAAGATTGGATGTGAGTTAGAATTTTTTTTGCTTGGAGCGAGTGAGGATGAAGTTCTAAATTTTATCGCCGAATTGCAGCAGAAAAATTGGCAAGTCGAAAAAGAGCGCGGAGCCACACAGATTGAAATTAAAACTGATTTTAGCGCTGATTTAGAAGCTCTTTGCATTGAGCTCGAGGAGAAAAAAACATTCATAAAAAACCTCGCCGCAGAAAAAAATTTAATCGCCTCTTTTGCTGCTCAGCCATTTCTTGATGATTGTGGTAGCGCCTTGCAGTTCAACATTTCGCTGCATGATTCAGATGATAAAAATGTTTTCGCAACTGACGAAAAAATCCTGCAAAATTCGATTAATTCTCTGCTTGGCTTCACCAACCAAATGCTGATTTTTTTTTGCACCGAAAAAAGAAGATTACTTGCGTTTTTCGCGCGAGTTAAATCGTAAAATTTTTCAAAAAGGAAAGTTTCCTGCACCGATAAATTTAAGCTTCGGAAATAATAATCGCACCTGCGCAATTCGGATTAAAAAAACAGAGAGTGGTAAAAGATTAGAATATCGAATAGCCTGTGCTGACGCTAATCCACGACTTTGTATTAGCGCATTACTTTTGGCTTTAAGTAAAAAATCTAACGAAAAATTCATGCCAACTTTTGGTAATGCTTTTGAAGAAAAATTTCAGCTAAAAAATCTTTGTCAGAGTTTAGAAGAGGCTGAGGAGGAGTTTCGAAAAGATGAGAATTTTATTCGAGACTTTCTTGATTCTCGCCTGCACAAGAATGGATAGGATAGGTAATTGGTTGCAGCTTAATTCCTGATATGAGCCAAAAAAAAGGGATATCCGTGAAGTAAACTACTGTCTCAATCTCTCAACCACATTAGCCGGCAGCAAAATAAAATAACGACCTTGCACAGAAGTGTAAGAGGCAAGCTCTTCCGCCCTTGGGCCGTAACCAAAAAATATGTCGCCGCGAATTGTTCCTTTAATTGCCGAGCCAGTATCCTGAGAAATAAAGAGATGATTATACTCCTCTTTCGATCCGTCTTTTTTTCTTAAATTTGTTTCGAGCCAAAGTGGCATGCCGTAAGGAATTACTTCACTGTCAACAGCAAGAGAGCGCTCTGCAGTAAGTGGTACACCCTGACCCCCAACAACATATTCACCT
>CANNMN010000062.1 GCA_947505885.1 Rickettsiales bacterium | reverse complement strand
GCGCCACAGACTCAGCCTCCTATCTATTCAACACAAAAATTTCTGGAATTGACGAAGCTGACGCTTGCTTGCTAATCGGCGTTAATCCTCGCAAAGACGCGCCAATCTTGAATGCGCGTCTACGTAAAAGATTTTTGAGCAAAAAATTAAAAGTTTTCTCAATTGGTGTAGACGCTGATCTCACCTACACTTACGAGAATCTAGGTGACGATCTTTCTGCTTTAAAAAGCGTCGATTTGTCTGCTTACAAAAACCCAATGTTAATTTTGGGTCACGACGTAATCACTCGCCACGACGGCGCAGAAATTTTAAATCTTGCAAAAAAAATCGCCGAAAAATCTGGGATGATTCGCAAAGATTGGAACGGATTCAATTTTCTTTCTAAATCAACCGGCCTGCTAAATGGCTTGTCTACTGACTTCGTTGGCTCTTCTAATGTCGAAGAAATTTTGAAAAAATGTGTGAGCAAAGAAATTAAAATCGTAATTCTTCACGCCGTTGATGACGAAATCGATTTCGAAAAATTAAAAGATTCTTTTGTAATTTATCTCGGAACTCACGGCGATCGCGGTGCGCACGTAGCCAGCGTAATTCTACCAACAGCAGCTTACAGCGAAAAAGATGCCACCTACATTAATCTTGAAGGTCGCGCCCAAACTACTGTCCGCGCGGTTTTTGCGCCAGGTGAGGCAAAAGAAGATTGGAAAATTTTTAGTGAATTGGCGCAAGAATTTGGCTTCGATCTTGGCATCAAACCCAATTTTGCAGAGTTTCTAAAAACAACTTGGGTTGAGTCTTTGGAAGCAAATGAAGATTTTTCTAATGAAAAAATTGCAGCAAAAAATTTCGATTTTTATCTCACAAATCCAATCACCAGAGCGTCACGCACTTTGAATAAATGCAGCACAGAATTGCAGTAAGAACCGTTGTCAAATTTACTCCGGTTGAGAGACATATCGAGTCCTGTTAACGAATTCGAGACTTCGTTAGACCGACTTAAGTTATTACAAAAAAGATTTTGAGCACGGTGCTCAAAATTGACTTTTGCCCTTTATTTAACTGAGTTCTTCGTTTAGAAAATTGAATTTTCTTCCCTTCACATCAGACACTAAATCAGCTAAAATTTTTCCTGACCCAGCAGACATTGTCCAGCCGAGAGATCCGTGTCCGGTATTCAAAAAAAGATTTCCGTATTTCTTCACTTCGCAAATTAATGGAATTGAATTAGGACGAAATGGACGAAATCCGCACCATTCTTCAAGGCGATTAAAATTACCAAAATCAGAAAAAGATGACTTCACAACTTTTTTCAAAAAAGAAATCTGCCCTTTATTTTTAGAGCTCTTAAGTCCACAAAAATCAACGGTTCCAGCCATTCTAAAAACGTTACCAATGCGAGAATAAACTACTTTATTTTCTGGATCGGTCAGAGCTAATTTCGGTGCAACAAATTCTTCATCACAAGACATTGAGAGACTGTGCCCTTTGATTGGATAAATTTTTGTCTCAACTTTAATGCCGCTTAAAAGCTTAGTACTGGATGCCCCAAGCGCGTAAACGTATTTGTCGGCAACACAAACTCCTTTGCTAGTATTAATTCCGGTAATCTTTTTATGGTTGGTTAAAATATTTCTAACGTCAGTGTCCCACTCGAAAATGACGCCATATTTTTCCTGACAAATTTTTGTCAGAGCCTTGGTAAAAATGGCGCTGTTTCCACTCGCATCGTCTTCGTAAAAAATCCCGCCAGCTAATTTTTTTTCGTCAAAAAGTTTAATTAAAGACGGCTCTTTTTTCAGGCATTCTTCGGCGCTCAAAACTTGAGTTTTGCAGCCAAGAGAGTTGTAAGTCTCGACACCTTTTACCGCCTTCTCCAACTTCTTTGCGTCGCGAAAAAAATGTAAAATTCCATTATTTTTGTAATCGAAAGAAAGATCTGCTTCTTCATTAATAATCTGCTTCAAAACCTCTCTACTGTAAGAAGTGAGTGCAAATAATTTTTGACTGTTTTCCTGCGATTTTTGCACAGAAGAATTTTTGTAAAACTCCTTCGCAAAACGCCAAAATTCTTTGCTCGTAAAATCAGAAATTGTTAAAAATGAATTGGGTAAAAAAGCTGCTTTCAACATTGAAGAGAGCGAAGTTTTTGTCGCCCAAGTCTCAATGTGAGAATAGCTCAACTGCCCACCATTGGCGTAAGAGCAGCCCTCTCCAGCAGAAGAATTTTTTTCAATTACAATTACTTGGTGACCGGCGCGAGCAAGGAAATAGGCGCTCACAACACCAATGACGCCAGCGCCAAGAACAATTACTTTCATTACTAAAGTTAGTTAAAATTATCGAGTAAGTATGCCCAACATTTTCAACATTCCAGCAAATTACAACTTTCTAGAGACTCTAGCTTGCTGGCTGGAAAATGCCTTTGGTGAAAGATTGGCGGGAGTAAAAATTCTTTTGCCCAGTCGGCGTTCTTGTCGCGAATTGCAGCAAGTTTTTGCTCAAAAAAATTTCTCAGGTTTTTTACCAAAAATCAAAGCTATCTCCGATATTTCTTACGAAGATTTTTCTGATTTTCAACAGCAAGAAATCATTGACGAGATTTTGAAAATTAAGGTCTTGGACGGGATTGATCAATTGCTATTTTTAACCAGCGAGATTCAGAAGCAGCAAGTTTTTGGCGAAATGAATTTTGAACATTCATTTAAAATTGCTCTGCATCTCAAAGACCTGTTTGAAGAAATTGAACGCGAAGAAATTGACGCTAAAAAAATTTATGAAATTGATGATTCTAACCTCTCGCAACACCGTCAAATAACTCTGGAATTCATTAAGAATTTTTACGCTCAGATCAAAAATTCTTTACTCAAACAAAATATTTTATTCGCCGCCGCGCAGCAGAATTTTTTGATTCAACAATTTACTAAATGTCTTGAGAGCAAAAAATTAACCTCGCCACTAATCATCGCTGGATCGACCGGTAGCGTAGTCGCAAGTAGGAATTTAATTAAGGCAATTTCACAACAAGAAAATGGATTTGTTGTTGTGCAAGCAGCTCAATTGGGTGATTTTAACAAAGAAAATCACCCGCAATTTTTACTAAATCGGCTCATTAAATTTTTAGGAAACGCGCCAAAAGATTTAAGAAACGAAAATTTTAAAATCAGCGACGAAGCTAGACAAAACATGCTTTCGACTCTGATGTTACCGAGCGAAGAAACGCTCAAATGGCAAAAAAATGTTCTGAGTTTTGACGCTGAAAATTTTCAAATAATCGAAACAAAAAACGAAATCGAAGAAGCAAAAATTATTGCAGAAATTTTGTCTAAACAAAAAAAATCTGCCTTAGTTACGAATAATAAAAGCCTTGCCAAGCTAGTCCGGCTCGAACTTAAGCGCCAATCGATTCCGTTTAACGACGCCAGAAATCTCGACATTTTTGATTCGCAATTAATCAATTTTTTACTGCTGATTTTAGAATTGAAGGAGGCGAACTTTAACTCCTCTACCTTACTCGCCCTTATAAAAAACTCACTATGCTTTTCCTCGCAACAACAAGAAATTCTTGCTGAATTTGAAATTAAAATTCTACGTCAAGACCGTGAAAAATCTGGCTTGGAAGGTATTCTAAAAAAACTTGAATCCGAATCAAAATTAAAAAAATTCTTCTTAGAATTCCTAAAAAAATTAGACGCTCCTTTGTTAAAGGCGGCAGAAAATTTGAGTGAAAAAACTTGGGACGAATTACTCGAAAAAGAACCGGCACAAAAAGAGATTCGTGAATTCTTTACCAAGCTCGGTGCTCTAAACTACTCAGCAAATTCAGCGTCAGAATTTAAGATGTTGCTTGGTCAAATTAGTTATTTTGAAAAATCAGATGCAGCAGCCCAAATCCAGATTTTGTCTACGATTGAGGCGCGTTTACTTAACTTTGACCTGGTGATTGTCGCCTCACTTAACGAAGGAGATTTTCCAGAAATTGAAAGCGAAAATTGGCTTGGTAAAAAAATAAAAAAAGATTTGGGCATTGACCACGCACTCAAAAAAATTGGACAGAATGCACAGGATTTCTGTAACTACCTCTCAAATAAATCTGTCGTGTTAATGCGCTCGCGAACTAGAGGCGGCATGGCTTTAATTGAATCGCCATTTTTACTTAAATTCAAAACTCTTTGCCAAAAATCTGGGGTAACTAATTTCGACAAATCAAAAAGCACTCCCGCTAAAAATACTACAGAAGGCTCGACGCAAAAAGTTACAAATGCGCGTCACTTGCTACCAAAAAAATTCTCACTTACCGAAATTTCTGAATTAATTTCTGACCCTTACGCAATTTACGCCAAAAAAATTCTTCAACTTCGCGAGTTACAAAAAATTGATTTCGAACCTAGCTATGCAGAATTTGGAAGCTTGGTTCACAAAGCTTTAGAAGAATTCGTAAAAAATGATCAGACAAAAAATTTTGAAGAAATTTTTGAAAAATATTTTCTGTCGCAAGAGGCAAAATTAATTTGGTGGCCAAAATTTGAGAAAATCTTTTCTGATTTTGTCAGAGAGAATTCAAAATTTTTTGATTCAAAAAACGCAGTCGAAAAACCAATAAAAATAGAGATTGGCGAAGTCGTGATTAATGGAAAAATTGACCGAGTAATTTTTGATTCACAAAAACGCGCGCAAATTTTTGATTACAAAACCGGTCAATCGCCAAGCAGAAAAGATGTTATTTCTGGAATTGAGCCCCAGCTAACCATCGCAGCATTGGCAATAGATCATGAATACGAGATCACTTCTCTGAACTACTGGAAACTATCTTACTCAAAAGAGGGGGAAATTCAAAATATTAGTAAAACCCCAGAGGAAATTCAGGATTTAATTTCAGCTATAAAACTGGGATTAGAGCATCTGTTTGCTTATTTTTCTAACGAGAGAAATTCTTACCACGTAACCAAAAGAACTTTAGAAGGTAGGTACAAAAATTTAGCTAGAAGAACTAATTATTAACAGCTTGGGTTAGGATAGGCGCTTAAACTTACCGTCTATGCATGCGCCATCTTCGACTGAGAGTGAATCATATTCGATGTCGCCTTGAACTCGCGCTTTACTTGAGATGCTTAAATTTTTGGCCTTGATTGAACCTTCAAATCTGCCGCGAATGCTGAGCGACTCAGCAGTAATTGCGCCTTCAACAAAACATTCTTCGCGCAAAATTACCGAATTACCTTGAATTGAACCTTTGATGTTTCCCTCAACTTCAATCATTCCAGTGCTGGTTATATTTCCCTCTACGCTGAGGTCGCGAGAGATTATTGTTGGGGTTGTTTTGAAGCCCGAGCTCATCATCTCTAGCGTTCTACCAATTGAATTGTCGCTACTTGTACCGCCCTGTGCTAATGAAGTTAATTTTGATTTAAGGCTAGCTATCGGCATAATTTACTGTCTTTTTGCTGGATAAAGAATCACCCGCTTCAAGAAATTTTCTTGGATTAAGCGGAATGTTTTTGTAACGAACTTCATAATGTAAATGTGGCCCAGTGCTTCGTCCTGTGCTACCTTGCATAGCAATCACATCACCTTTTTTAACAATTTGCCCTGGCTTTACAGTCACAGCAAAAAGGTGCCCGTAACGAGTTGTGATACCGTATCCATGATCAATTACTACCGCATTACCGTAATCACTAAACTTTCCAGCCAACACAACTTTTCCGCGTGATGGGCTGATAATTTTTTCATGAGTTACGCCAACAAAATCTAGTCCTTGATGCATCGCCTTTCTGCCGGTAACAGGATCTACTCTTTTGCCAAAACCGCTTGAAACGTAATAATTCTTCATTGGACGAGACAACGGGATGGCGCTCACTAGTTTTTCTAACACCATTAAGCGGTCAATCTCGCTGATGAATGCGACTTTTTCCAAGCGACTTTCAATAAAATCTTCATCCGAAAGTTTAGTCGACACCAGGGCCTCATCAATCGAAGAACCTCCATCTAAAGGACCTCCGCGCCCTCGAACCAAATCTTTCTTATCGTTAAGAGAAATTTCTTTTGCTGGTTTAGTTTCTTTCAGAGATGATCTTTTAATATTTAATCCCGCAATAGTAATAACGCCTTCTAGCTTTTTGATACGCTCTTCAGCAATCGAATGAATTGTAGAAAATTGCCTCTTGGCATTTCTGATTTCGTTCAACGTATTTTTATCCTTCCTAGAAAGATCCTCTTCTTTAAAATTCTTTGGCTGGGCGTTATCTTCCTCAATTGCTTTAGCGTTCTGACTAGAGCCACCAAGAATAACCAGGTATTCATTAACCTTTTGCAGCTTCTCATTCACATTTTCAAACTCCTCTTTGAAGTAAGCGCTGACTGAACGCAGCTCATCAATTTCATCAGATTTAGCATTAACAACCTGGTCGTAACGCAAAGACTGCATAAAAAGATCAAAAACCCAAATAACAAACAACATGATGCAAGCCTGCGAGATCGGACCAAATGTGAGGCTGCGGATCTTTTGCTTGGTAACAAAAAGAATAGTCCTTTTGGCAAATAGGATTCGGTAAATAGCGGTTAAAGCATTGATTACAAACAATGCGAATTTGGCACCGATCACTAATAGTTTATTTTTTACAGAGTGAGTTCCTTTCATCTCGACTTGATTTTCAGCTTTGGAATCGAAGTTAATAAAGACCTTAAATAATAAAACGGACGGGAATTGTTTGGGGCGACCCAACCATTGTCAAGTAATAATACCTCGAACAACGAATAACTCTTTGACAACAAAACTTACGTTCATAGGTTACCGCGCCCTTTGTTATCAGCCACGCACAACCAATTCGCACAATTAATTCTTCACAACAAATGTCAGAAGCAAAAACAGTCAAAAAAGAGACCGGCACAAAAAAGGCTTACGTCTTTGGTACGCATCCAGAACAACATGTGGTTAATGTAATAATGACCGATGGAACCAAGTTTGAAATTCTCACGACCTGGGGCAAAGAAGGTGATACCCTTAGACTTGACGTTGATCCAAAAAATCACCCAGCTTGGCAGGACAAAGCAACTGGCTTCGTAAACGCCAACAACGAAAGAATGACAAAATTCAAAAACAAATTTGGCGACTTCACTTTCTAAGAAAATTCTCTGCCTTTCGGGCTGGGGACAAAAATTTGACTCGTTGGAACAAGTTTTCAGCGAGTCTTTTTTTGTCTCATCTTTTGATTATTCACTTTTAAATGGTGTCGAAGAATTCTTTGCCGAGATCGAATCACAAAAATTAAATCCCGATATTTTAATTGGCTGGAGCCTTGGCGGACAACTCGCTATTCGCTTAATCGAGAGAAAAATTTTACAACCAAACTTACTCATTCTCCTCGCGCCACAATTTCAAATGGTTAAAGATTCTCGCATTCAAGACGGAATGGCCAAGGCAACATTCGAG
>CANNMN010000061.1 GCA_947505885.1 Rickettsiales bacterium | reverse complement strand
TCAAAACGACTCGATTACGGTAAGTATTTCGGACTCTAAAAATTTTCTTGTTACTCGCGATCTGTGGGAAGAAATTTATTTGTAACGACAAGCCAAAATAAATTTTATGAAAAAATGCCAAAATATTTCTGCCGCTCAGTTTAAATTGCTCAAGGCGCAAAATATTGTGATCATTGATGTGCGAAGCAAGATGGAGCACGAGGAAAAGAGGTTGGTCAAAAATCATTTCCACATTCCTTTGGATCAGCTTGATCCAGAAAAATTTCTCGCAGAGCAAAAATTAGATGGGCAAAAAACTATTTATTTTCTTTGTCGCGGTGGGGGAAGAGCAAGACAGGCGGCGGAGAAATTTTTATCTAGCGGTCACGAAAATGTTTGTGTGATTGAAGGAGGTTTAACTGCTTGCGAATCTTGGGGCGAAGGTCTCGAGGGTTATGCATTAAATGTTTGTTCGGCGACAAAATCTTGCCGCATTCCACTCGAGCGACAAGTTAGAATCGCTGCTGGATCGATCGTTTTAATTGGATCAATTCTTGCGCTGAGCAGTAATATTTTATTCGCACTAATTCCGTTATTTGTTGGTGCTGGGTTAATATTTGCAGGAATTACTGATCGGTGCGGAATGGCTCTGATTCTGACTAAGGCACCTTGGAACCGATCTAACTAGGCCAGCTGTTATCATTAATTGCCTAGAATTTGATGATCTCAGAAGTTCATTCTCAGCTCAATTCCTGAGGCTTGATTTCGCACAGCGGGGATTGTGGTAAATTTTGGTCATTTATGAAAAATAAAAAATGTGCCAATCACGATAAAAGTAAATCCAATCGCATGATTCCAGGTGATTTGTTCATCGAGGTAGAAAATTGAAAATATCGCGAAGACGACCAAGGTAATTACCTCTTGAATCACCTTCAATTCAGCGGCAGAAAAATAGCCGTGACCCATCCGATTTGCCGGCACTTGAAAACAATATTCAAAGAAGGCGATCGCCCAGCTGAAGAGGATTACGAGGTAGATCGACGAACCTTTAAACTTCAAATGCCCATACCAGGCAAAGGTCATGAAGATGTTTGAAATGATCAGTAGGCCGATGGTGGTGAGTGGGGTAGCTAAGTTCATTTTAATAATGTTTTAACTTCATGCTAAGTTTCAAATTACCCATGAAGTAAACCAAGACAGTCACGATGGAAAAGAAGCTGTAATAGGAATGTTGAATCAGTGACCAAATTTCAACTTTGCAAATACTGCTCGCGAGAATGAGCTGCGGGGCGTAGAAGACGAGAGAGTGGATATAGCAAGAAGACATGTCGATGAAGGTTGCCATTTTGTTGCGATCGAGTTTTAACTTTTCCGCCAATCCTCTCGCCAAATCTCCGCACATGATGATCGAAACTGTGTTGTTGGCGGTGATTAAATTGGCGATGATTACGAAGAAAAATAAAACAAAGTAAGAAGCGCCTTTGCCAAATTTTTGCGAAGTGTGTTTGAGGGTGTTTTCAACTTTATCCATCCAGCCATGATATTTGATCGCAGAGTTGATGACAGAAACTAAAACCACAAAAGACGAAATCTCGAACATGCTGCTCATGCCGGCAACCATTGCTTTGGTAAGGTCAATGACTGGAATTTCAATTAATCCGCCGATCATGAATGAGATCAAAATGCTCAACATCAGAACAAATAAAACATGGTAGCGCATACAGCCTAAGATGATTACTAAGATGTAAGGAGTGATGATTAGAAAGTCGTGAAGGCTTGGCTGGTAAGTGTTTTCAAGATGTTCGATTTGAAATTCTTTTAGAGCGTAAACCAAACAGGTTAAAATTATTGCCGGTAATATTAGCTTTAAGTTGAGAAGAAACTTTTTGTCATTTTCGGCATTTTGTGTTTTTACTGCGGCGATTGTGGTGTCGGAAATCATCGAGAGATTGTCGCCGAGATAAGCGCCAGCAATCGCAGCAGAAGCCGCAAGAACGGCATTTTCTTGATTGCCTCCAGAGATTGCTAAACATATTGGAGCCATCGTTGCAACTGTGCCGACTGAAGTTCCAATCGCGGTTGCGATCAAGCCAGAAACCAAGAACAAACCAGGTAAAATAAAACTCTCTGGAATCGCATAATAAATCAGAGATTTCAAAACATCGATCGAGCCCATTCCGGCCAAAGTATTCGCAAAGGCGCCAGCTAAAATGAAGATGATGATCATCTGCGTAATGCCGCTATTGAGCGAATTTTCGATGATGTTGTCGATGCGATGCGTCAGGCTTTCTCGGCTCTTAATGAGAAACAAAGCGAAGATGATCGGAATGGTGAAGAAGATGATGGGGATTGAGGTCATGATTATTCGTATCGGTTGAATTTGTGAGTGTTTTAGAGGAGAGAAAAGAAGTTGCAATCTGGCTTCTGAGTAGGTGAAAAGCTCTCTGACTCGTTGGGTTAGAGATTTTTAATCAAACTAATTTCTTTGCTCAAAAGCTCAAAATTAGAAATATTCAAATCAGTTTTCATGTGCGTTTCATCGCTTGTGCCGGTAAGTGGAATTATTCCGATTTGTTGCGAGAAGCGAAAAATAATTTGCTCTGCTTCTGTTTGATATTTTTTTGCGAGTTCAATTATCGCAAGGTTTTGTAGGATTTGCGGATTGGCAGTTAAAAGCGAAAATCCTTGGTAATGAATTTGATTTTGCTGGCAAAAATTTCTTACCCCTTCATCCCAGCCACGATTGGCGTAGCATCTATTTTGTACAAAATGTGGCTTGATCGACGAGCTTTCAAACAACATTTCTAACTGTTTTAAATTTACGTTGCTGATGCCAATCATTTTTGCTTTTCCGCTTTCATAGAGACCTTCAATAGCCGCCCAAACTTCAACATCTTCTTCGCCAAGAAGTGGAAAATTGTAAGGGCCGTGAAGTAGGTAAGAATCTAAATAATCTGTATGCAAATTCTCTAAGCTGCTGGCGAAAGATTGTTCAACCTGAGTTGTGAGATCGGCTTTTGGATCGTATGGTAGGCGGTAATCTTGCCCATCGAGTGAAGTAAATTTTGACTGTAACCAGATCTCTTCACGCTTGATGCCACTATTCAACAAAGCCTTACCCACCAAGGCTTCAGAGTAATGCTTCATTTGGTTTGCAGTGTCGATAGCGCGAAAACCAGCTTGCAAAGCTAATTCAACTAAATTCGTAGTTGCCTCTTTTTTCCACGCCGTTCCGTAGATGAAATTGGGGATGTCTGTTGTCATGTTTGATTGGTTATGATCGCAAAAAGCATAAAAGGACAAGCTCCTGAGGTCCTTGAAGTCTTGTGAACTTCAAGGATGAGGTCTTACCGAAAAAAGAGCGCTGATCTACTTTACCACCACGTTAATCTTTGCCTTTACCAGACTTTGCGAAACAAAATCTTCGACTGCTTTTTTGCTAAGATTTTGCGCTAGGTCATTTTTTATTTTTTCGTAAGGCAAAATTTCCGCGGCTCTTTCGTCGGTAAATTTAATGATGATCCATTTGTTGTAAGCGAATATCGGCTTGGAAATTTGGTCTTTATTTAGCGTTTTAATCTCCTTCAATAATTCTTCCGAGATAGAATCTTCTAGCACAAATCCAAGATCGCCGCTTTTTCCCCCAACCTCTTTATCAATCGATTTTTTCTTTGCTTGTGCTGCGAAAGAAGAAGGAAATTTGCTTAGTGATTGATAAAGAGAGTTTGCTTCATTCTGAGTTTTTAGCGCGATGTAACTGATTCTAAAATCTTTCTTACCTTTTAGTTTCTCTGTCAATTCGGCGTAGTTTTTTTTGAGATTTTTTTCGTCTTGAGCTTCTGCGATCAGAGCGATTAAAAGCTTCTGCTGCAAGAGATCATACTCAAAAAGTTTCAACGCTTTTTGATAGTCGGCATCTTTATTCAAGCCTCTTTTTTTGGCTTCTTTGTAAAAGATTTCTTTCAGCGCAATCTCTTTGACCAAGGCTTCTTTTTGATCCGAACTAAGATTTTCGAAAGTGAGATTTTTTAATTTTTCATTTTTAGCGATCAGCTTGCCAAGCTCGTAATCTAGGTCTTGGCGAGTCACTTCTCCGCCTGAATAAGTTGCTATGATTTGCGTTTTTGTATCTGTCAATTTTGATCCGGTAAAATTTTTGCATGCGGATAAAATAAGAAATAACGACAGGGTAAGGAGTTTTGATTTGGTGATTTTCATGTTAATGATTTTTGGTTAGTTGAGGCGTGGGTTTTTGTATTTCCTCTTCGCAAAAATCGCGTAATAAATTTTTTTTCAAAGGTTTTTTATACCCGAAGCAGCTTCTTCTTACTAAATATTTGATGATTTCTTCTTTTGAGAGAGGCGCGCAGTAAAGATTTCTGCCATTACTCTGATGAAGTTGCGCTTACGGTCGGTGACTGCGAATTTTCTTTTTACAAATCTCTTCGGTGATTTTTAAAAGCCTTATCACATCAACTGCTAAAATTTCTAAATCTTCACGCGACATTTTGTGCTTTGGATCATATCTGCCGCCGATATAGGCATATTCCAACAAAGCAAATCTGTCGCGATCGGGCTGGGCATTTTGTGGGAAAAGATTCGGCAGATCTTGGTGAAATCTTTCAACTAATTTGCCCAAAGTTCTGAGATGATGTTCGTGCGGATTATAGTTGGTGAAAACGAGCAGAATTGCTTTGTAACAAGATTCGACGATCTGATTTAAGTGAAAAGAAGCGCTCGCAGTTTTGCCTTTTTGTACGAGCACTTTGTAAGTGTCGACGAAGTCATTAGCGCGATCAAACCAGTGATCATAATGCTCTTGAGCGATTCTTTGTGCTTCAAAATTTTTTAATTTTCTCTTCTTTAGTGCTAATGGATATTTCTTCGAATCAAAAAGCGCGATTCCTTCTTTTTCGATGTCGCTATAGAGGTAATGCCCGTTTTCAAGATGCTCGTTAAGTTGATCGATGTTGATGGCGAGAATTCTAACTGCGGCGCTGAGATTTAATTTATCTAAATATTGGTCGGAGTTCCAATATTTAAATTCAGGAACAGTTTCTAATTTTTCGGTGACGACGAGAATATCGTAATCAGAAACATGCCCAGATTTACGATCTGCTTTCAAATCTTTTTCTTCTTTAAAAGTACCGCGGGCGTAGGAGCCAAAGAGGATAACCTTTTCAACATCATCGCAAGATTTAATGATCTCGTTAGTGAGTTTGCGCAGCTCGGTTTGTTTAGTTTTTGGAAGATGTTCGAGAGAAAATTTCATGAGGAATTAAGTGGGTGAATGGAAAATTTTCTCTGGCCGCACTGTGTCGAGACCTAGAAAGTTTTGAGCTGATTCTTTCTAGGTCTCGACTTCACTCAGCCGGCAAAAGGATTTTATTTATTTCCCAAATAATCTTTTTTACCAATCTCAACGCCGTTGTGGCGCAGGATCGCGTAGGCAGTGATGATGTGAAAATAAATATTTGGCAAAGTGTAGTTAAGCAAATAAGGCAAGCCGATGAAGTTACTTTCTTTGTTGCGTTGGGTGTAAGTGACTTTGAACTCTTCTTTGCCGTTGATTTGTTCGGGTTTAATAGTGTTCAAAAAATCGACAGTTTTTTGAATGCGTGTTTTGAGTTCAGAAAAACTTTTTTCTTCATCTGGATGAGAAGGAACTTCGATCTCTGCAAGTCTTGCCGCCCCAGCTTTGTCAGAGTCACAAGCGATCTGCACTTGGCGCACTAGAGGAAGCATGTCGGGAAATAAACGCGCATTAAGCAAAACTTCTTCATTAATTTTTTTTGTTTCAGCGTAAGTTACCGCTTTGCTTAAAATTGCAGAGAGGTTTTGCAAGTTGTGGATAGAGGTTGGGATCAGAGATTCGTACATTGAGATTGTCATATTTTTGAAATTGCAGTTTTTAAAAAATTATTTTGAGCAGATAAATTCTTCGACGAACGGTATCTCGATTAATTTTTTAGAAGTGAAACTATGATTTTGAATAAATTCTAAAACCTCTTTAGAGACCGACATGGGGTCAAATTTATATTGATTCTAGAACATTTCAGATACTGGATTTACTCGGAAAATTTTCATACATCTCTTTTGTCGTGCCAATAAATTTAGCCGCACATCATTCGGCTATTTTAACTTTCTTGATTTCAGTTAAAGATAATCGCATCTCCTTCATCTCTTTAATTTTTCTTACCCACTTAATCATCTCCTCAGAATACATTTGATAGCCTGATTCGGTTATCTCAGCCACTTGCAGCAATCCCTCTTTCGTCCAATGCCTAATAGTTGGAACAGTTTGATTTGTTGCTTTGGCAAGCTCACCGATTTTTAGAAGTTTTTCGTTTTCTGGCTCCTCGGTTTTGCCTTCAATTGCTTTGAGATAAATATTTAATGAGCGATCAACTGCGGCGGCGATTAGTTTGAAGTAATCATTTTTTGAATCTCCTTCGCCATTAACAAGCTGAGGTTTTTCTAAAGATTTAATGTAAGCCAAGCGGTCATTCTTTCTGATAATCGCAGGTGGAAAACCCTTCATCATTAAAATCATATTCATCAGAAGTCGGCCGGTTCGGCCATTGCCATCAATAAATGGATGAATGGTAACAAATCGATAATGGGCTTCAGCGGCAAGCTCGACGGCGTGGAGCTTGGTTTCTTTTTTTAGCCACAAAAAAAACTCATCCATCAAGTCTTGGACTTTTTTTGGATTCGGTAAAACGACAGCCGAACCAGAAATGCGAACCGGAACGCGACGGTAAAGACCAGCATCTTCTTTGTTGATTCTGCTCAAAATAATTTCGTGAATTTTTAGGACATCTTTTTCTTTTAACTCGCTTGGCTTGCGCTTGATTTGCTCTTTGACGAAATCCAAAGCGGCGGCGTGATTGGTTGCTTCAAGATGTTCAGTGATTGATTTGCCGCCGATTGTTAAACCTTTTTCTACAACCAAAGCAGTTTCAGCGCGCGACAAAGTATTTCCTTCGATGGCGTTGCTGGTGTAGGTAAGTTCAATTCTAAACCATTCTTCTAAGTTCTTTACTAAAGCGGCGTCAAAAGGTCTGTGCTTATCTAATATTTTCTTTTTTTCGGTCAGTTTTTTGTAATCCATTTTTTTACCTTACAGTTTTTATGATTCATAAACTATAAAGTATAACCTTATGGTTTTGAAGAGATAAATTTTTAGCTTTTTAGCAAGCGGAGAAAAAAGTTTGTAAACTGCGTCGCATCCTAGTCACTTTTAACGAAAAAACTCGGTAAACGTGAAAGGTTAAAAAAATTCGATGCAGCAAAATAGAGGGCTTAGAAGCCTAAAAACGGTAAACGTGAAACGGAGAATTGGAGATAAAAAAGCCAAAAAAATTGGCAAAAATTGATGAATTTTTAGTGATTTTTTGAGGGGAAGGTAAACACGAAAACTCGCGTTACACGTCACGCGGCCTTGATTTGCCTATGTATACCTTGGGAGAAAAAAGTTCACAAATTGTATGGCGGAG
>CANNMN010000060.1 GCA_947505885.1 Rickettsiales bacterium | reverse complement strand
CATCGATCCCGTGACGCGCACTGTTTGTTGGGGCGATGAAGTTGATCTCGATTCACGAAATCTCAGAAGAAAAATTATTACCTGAATCCGGGTTGCAAAATTTGCACCCGCTAAATAGAAAGTCGCGCCCTTGTTTTCTTGGGGGGTAAGCGATGGGGAGAGGTGGCCGAGTGGTCAATGGCAACAGACTGTAAATCTGTCCGCGCAAGCGTTCGCTGGTTCAAATCCAGCCCTCTCCACCACAAACAAAAATGCGGGTGTAGCTCAACGGTAGAGTTCCAGCCTTCCAAGCTGGCCGTGAGGGTTCGATTCCCTTCACCCGCTCCATTCTTAAAATTATTTAATTACTTTAACCGCGGTAATTCCAGATGAATTCAGATAGCAAATTAGGGGGCATTATGTCGCAAGAAAAAGCCCCAAACTATCAAAAAGCCGAGATAAGCGCATTAGATTTATTGTCTAAATTCTCTTATAAAAAACCACCAGTTGATCCCGTTGAAGTCTCAAGAGGACTTGGAATCGACGTTAGTTTTGTGAGGATGCAAGATGAGAAGGATAGAGAAAGCGTATCTGGCTTCTTTGATGCAAAAAAAAACGCAATACTTGTTAACTCAGAACAGTCTGGTGCTAGACAGGGATTTACTGTGGCTCATGAATTGGGTCACAAAATTCTTCACGCTGAATGGCTTAATCATTCAAATGAAATTCTTTATCGTTCTTCCTACGTTTCTCAGGATTGGAGAGAGCAAGAGGCAAATTTTTTTGCCGCCAATCTCTTGCTGCCAAAATTTATGATGGATGAGTATAAAGAAAAATATGGCTTGAATCACAAAGATTTGGATTTGTGGGCTGGAGTTTTTTGTGTTTCCAGAGAATTTATGGCTAATCGCTGGAGGTTTTTGTATGGAAAATAATCACAAGCCCAAAGTGGTCGAAAGCCCGATAGATCATTACTCCGAGAATCTCAAGTTTCGGTCAGAAGATAATAATAGACAGTTAGAGCTAAGCTATTTGATTAAAAGGCAATGGAGAGAGTCAGGCTGTTTGATAATACACTCTTTGACCATGCTCTTGATTGCGCTCATTTTTCTAAGTTTCGCTTGGCTCATAAGTATCTGTCAGGGTTTGACGGCCTTTATTGACAAAGTCGTTGAATTCCAGACGGAGATTAATTTTAACACTGTTGAAGAGGGGAAGATATTTATGAGGTCAATTCGATTACCTACCGAAATATTAATTCTGATCGCCATTTTTCTTTGGAGATTCAGTCCTGCAGCCTTTTTAAATAAAAGATCAAAAGAGCGATCAGAGTAGAAAGTTCCAATAGCTACTCATTCCAATGTCCCAAAAATTCAAACTCCACTCCCCATTCTCTCCAGCTGGCGATCAGCCGCAGGCGATTGATAAGCTTGTTCATGGTCTTGAGAAAAATAAAAAAGATCAGGTTTTGCTTGGCGTTACTGGCTCGGGGAAAACTTTTACGATGGCGAATATTATTCAGCGCACGCAGCGGCCGGCGATGATTATGGCGCATAATAAGACTCTTGCGGCACAGCTTTACGGTGAGATGAAGGAATTTTTTCCAGAGAATGAAATCGGGTATTTTGTGTCATTTTACGATTACTACCAGCCCGAGGCTTACATTGCGCGCACCGACACTTACATCGAAAAAGATTCTGCAATTAACGAACAAATTGATCGGCTACGGCACGTTGCAACGCGCGCATTGTTTGAGCGTCGCGACACAATCGTAATTGCTTCAGTCTCTTGCATTTACGGCATTGGTTCGCCGGAATTTTATTCGACGATGGTTTTGCGCTTGAAGGTTGGCGAAGAAATTAATCGGCAAAAACTTTTGCTGCGTCTCGTTGATTTGCAGTATGAGCGTAACGACATCGCCTTCGAGCGCTGTAGCTTTCGCGTGCAGGGCGACACGGTGGATGTTTTTCCGTCGCATGAAGACGAGCGCGCTTGGCGCATCTCGATGTTTGGTGACGAGATTGAAGAAATTACCGAGTTTGATCCGCTCACGGGCGAGACTTTTCGCAAGCTTGATTCAATCGCGCTTTACCCTTCTTCGCACTACGTAACTCCGGCCGAAACTCTGCGTGCTTCGATCTTTAATATTAAAAATGATCTGGCAATTCGCGTCAAAGATTTGGAAGAGCAGGGCAAGCTTGTTGAAGCGCAACGATTGAATCAGCGCACCACTTACGACATGGAAATGATGCTTACCGTTGGTTCGTGCAAAGGGATTGAAAATTACTCGCGCTATTTAACTGGTCGCCCGGCTGGCGCGCCACCACCGACCTTGTTTGAATATTTACCAAAAGACGCACTGCTTTTTGTCGATGAAAGTCACGTCTCAGTTACGCAAGTTGACGGAATGTATAAAGGCGACTCGGCGCGCAAAGCCAACTTGGTTGATTTTGGATTTCGCCTGCCTTCAGCGCGCGACAATCGTCCGTTAAAATTTTCGGAATGGGAGAGCTTCAAGCCACAAACAATCTACGTTTCAGCCACTCCAGGGAAATATGAATTAGCCAAAAATGATGGCGAAATTATTCAGCAAATTATTCGTCCGACAGGATTGCTTGACCCAATTTGCGAAATTCGTCCAGCGAAAAATCAAGTCGCAGATTTGCTTATAGAAGTAAGAGCCACAACGGCTCGTGGCTTTCGTACTTTAGTTACAACTCTGACTAAAAAAATGTCGGAAGATCTTACTGATTATTTTAGCGAAGCCGGAATCAAAGTTGTCTACATGCATTCTGACGTTGATACGCTTGATCGCATCGAGATCATCCAAGATTTACGTTTGGGAAAATATGACTGCCTAATTGGCGTAAATCTTTTGCGCGAAGGTCTCGATATTCCTGAATGTGCGCTAATGGCAATTCTTGACGCCGACAAAGAAGGATTTTTGCGCAATGAAACTTCACTGATTCAAACAATCGGCCGTGCCGCGCGAAATTCCGAAAGCAAAGTGATTCTTTACGCCGACAAAGAAACCAAATCGATCAAGGCGGCACTAAGCGAGACAGAGCGTCGTAGACAAATTCAAATGGCTCATAACGAGAAAAATGGAATCACGCCAACGACAACAAAAAAATCTTTTGGCTCAGCCTTGTCGAATCTTTACAGCAAAAAATCTGGCGAAGAAAAAGAAGAAAGATCCGGAAAAATTCCAACCGATCGCGATATTGAAAGTCTAAAAAAAGAAATGTTGAGAGCGGCCGCAGATCTTGATTTTGAAAAGGCCGCAAGATTGCGAGACGAGGTGAAAAAAATGGAAAGCTTGCTGTTATTTAGCTCTATTAATTAAAAGAGATCATCTGTTTTGCTCGGTAGTTTTTTACCTTATTTATCGGCATCAACTAATCTCAAAAATTATCCTAATTTCGCCGCAAATTATTTATTTGAATTGGATTCAAAATGAAAAAATCGCGTCAGTTTTCTTTGGATTTTTTTACGGTTAGCCAGAGTAAAAATAGTAATCCGGGCACGGCCAGAATAGTTGAGAAAATGAAAAATGTGTACCAACCAAGAGACTGCGCAAAAACTCCAGCGCTGGCGGTTAATGTGCTTCGAGCGAAGGTTGCGAGTGAAGATAGAATTGCATATTGCGTGGCGCTGAAGGCGATGTTGCAGAGTCCGCTGAGGTAGGCGACGAAGACTGAATTTCCGATTCCGCTGCTGAAATTTTCGGCAAAAACCACGAGATAAAGAAGCGAAGGATCATAGCCAATTTTCGACAAATAAGCGAAGGTGAGATTGGACAGCATTTGCATTACGCCGGCGACCCAAAGTGATTTTACGATTCCAAATTTTTTTACTAAAAATCCGCCGGCAAGAACGCCAAACAGGGTCGCAAAGAGTCCAAAAGTTTTTACTATTTTAGCGATTTCAAGTTTGCTAAAACCAATTTCGAGCAGAAATGGTAGAGTTAAATTTCCAGCGAAAGCATCGCCGAGTTTGAAGAAAATCACAAAGGCAAAAATTATGTACCACTGTTCGCGCTTAGTAAAATCAATGAATGGAGCGATTACGTAATTTTTACTCCAGGACAAAAAATTATATTTTTTGGGCTGCCAATCTTTGCGTGTTTCGTCGGCGAAAAGGACAATTATGATGCAGAGCGCAATCGAGATCGACATTAAAAAATAAACTATGTCCCAGCTGATTAGGTCAGCAAGAGCAAGGGCTCCCGCGCCAGAGATGAGCATTCCAATATTGTATCCGTAAACGTAAGAACTCGAAGCGAAACCCTGATTTTCTTTTTCGATTAATTCAATTCGATAGCCGTCAATTACGATGTCTTGACTGGCAGAAGAGAGTCCAACTAAAAAAGCAAAAATGGCGATTGCACTTAGAGAAGAAGTGATCGCGGCGGTGCCAAGCGAGAAAATAAAGATCACCAAAAGTATCTGTGTGAAAATTATCCAAGATCTTCTTTGTCCAAAAATTCTGGTGAGAATTGGCAGTGAAAATGAATCAATCAGTGGCGCGAAAAAAATTTTTAAAGTGTAGGGCAGGCTGACTAGTGAGAAAAATCCGATTGTTTTTAAGTCAAAACCTTTGTCGACCAGAAGCGCTTTTAGGGTCGAAAGAATAAGGGCTATCGGCAATCCAGAAGAAATTCCAAGAAAGAAAATTATCGTAAGATTTTTGTAGGATTTTTGTGTCTTCATTGTTTTAGATTTTAGATCTAGTTTTTTGTTCAATTCAGAAATTCAAAAAAATCACAATGTTAGATCACCGAGATTCTTCAAAACTTTACGGCACGACAATTCTTTCGGTGCGTAAAAATGGCAAGGTTGCAATTGCTGGCGACGGCCAGGTTTCTTTGGGTCAGACCGTGCTCAAATCAAATGCAAAAAAAATTCGCAAGCTTGGCGATGGCTCGATTATTGGCGGATTTGCTGGTGCGACGGCAGATGCTTTTACTTTATTTGAACGTCTTGAATCAAAATTAGAGCAATATCCAAATCAATTGATGCGCGCCTGCGTTGAGCTGGCGAAGGATTGGCGCACCGATAAATATTTGCGTCGTCTCGAGGCAATGATGATTGTTGTCGACAAAAATACCTCGCTAATACTCACCGGGAATGGTGACGTTCTTGATCCAGAAGATGGAATTGCTGGAATTGGTTCTGGAGGAAATTTTGCTCTTGCCGCCGCGCGGGCACTGAGTTCAATCGAAGAGCTTTCGGCGGAAGAAATCGTGAAGCGTTCAATGAAAATTGCTGCAGATCTCTGTGTTTACACTAACAATAATATTTTAATTGAGACGCTGTGACCAAAATCTTCTCATCTCTTATCATTTTATTAGCCCTTGCTAGTCAAGCATCGGCAGCAGTTTCTCTTTCAGTTAAAAGTGGCGAAGTTGCTAAAACTAAAATCTTATTTATTGGCTTCGAACCAACAAATGCAGAGCTTCCCCAGATGAAGCGTGACGCTAATGAAGTTTTTGAACGCATCAGAAAAAATTTAAAAACGACAGATCTTTTTGAAGTAGTTAAGGAATCTGGTTCCGACAAGAGTCTTTCTGCAGAAGCTATGCCGGATTTTACAAAATATTTAAACGCACAAATTGGCGCGATTGTGATAGCGCAATTTAATTATGATTTGTCGGGAAATTTAGAGACGCGTGTTCGGGTTTGGGACGTGCTCGATCAGCGTCAAATGTTTGGCAAGCTTTACGCCGCATCGCGAGATAATTACCGAAAAATCTCCAACGCAATTTCTAACGAAATTTTTAAAGCAGTTACCGGCGAAGCTTTTGGTCATTTTGATTCGCAGATTCTTTACGTTTCTGAATCCGGGCCAATCACAAAAAGAGTTAAGCGTATTAATATTATTGATTTTGATGGCGAAAATAAGCGTGTTTTGACCAATGGTCAGGATTTGGTTTTGACGCCAATTTTTTCTAAAAATCGTAACGAAATTTTTTACGTAAATTATTTGCAAGGTAAGCCGCAAATTTTTTCGATGAATTTGCAAAATTTGCGTGGCCATAAGGTTGGAGGATTTAGAGGCACTACCTTTGCTGCGGCAACCAATCCAAAAGACGCGAATGTTATTTTGCTTTCGGCGATTGACGACGGAAATAGCGATATTTACGAGTTGAATATTGCGGCCAATTCGGCGCAACGACTCACAAAAAGTCAGGCGATCGACACTACGCCAACCTACTCTCCTGATGTTAAATATATCACCTTTGCTTCTGATCGCGATGGTAGTCAGCAGCTTTATGTAATGGATGTCAGCGGCTCGTCCGTAAAAAAAATTAGCTTGGGCGAGGGTTCCTATTCTAAGCCAGTTTGGTCGCCAGACGGCAAGCTAATCGCCTTCACTAAATCTAAAGGTGGGAAATTTTACATTGGCGTAATGACGCCAAGCGGCTCGGGCGAAAGGTTACTCACTAGCGGCTATTTGGTCGAGGGCGCGCGCTGGTCGCCGAGCGGGCGTTATCTAATTTTTTCCCGCAAAAATTCTCCTTACGGACAAAGTTCTGTGCCGCGAATTTACATCGTGGATGTTTTGACTGGGTTTGAAGTTGAGCTGCCAATCCCCGCGGGAGAAGGAGCGACAGATCCAGATTGGGTTTAAAGCGATGGTGCAGACGTAAAAATGATTCAAAAGTTCGTTTGCTTTAAGTGAGCGAAAGATCAAAGCGGGGTAGTTCAAAGTAACCATCGCATTGCCATTTGAGCAAAGCAAAAAAAGCGATGCGGCGTTATCAAACAATTACAAAATCAAAATTACCCACATGTATTTTTTCAAGCGTTTAATGCTAATTTTTCCAACGCTTTTTGTAATAATGTTGGTTAATTTTTTGATCATTCAAACCTCTCCAGGCGGTCCGGTGGAGAGGTTTGTGGCGCAGATGAATCACGCAACAAAAGTTTCTGGCGAGGTAGGAAATATCAATTTGGCTAGTGATTCGACCCTGAATTATCAAGGCTCGCAAGGTGTTGACGAAGAATTAATCGAGAAAATAAAAAAACTTTACGGCTTCGATCAGCCGCTTTCTGAGCGATTTTTTTTGATGATGAAAAAATATTTTACCTTCGATTTTGGAATGAGTTTTTATCAAGATAAAAAAATCTCCGAGCTGATCTTGGATAAATTGCCGGTTTCGATTTCTCTAGGTCTATGGACGGTTTTGCTCGTCTATTTAATTTCCATTCCGCTTGGCATTAAAAAGGCGGTAAATGATGGTTCAAAGTTTGATATTTGGACGAGTAGTGTGGTGATTTTTTTACATGCAATTCCGTCTTTTCTTTTTGCAATTTTGCTAATCACGCTTTTGTGTGGCGGAAATTTTTTAAATATTTTTCCACTGCGCGGATTAGTTTCGGCAAATTTTGACGAGCTAAGTTTTTGGCAAAAAATCACTGATTATTTTTGGCATTTAATTCTTCCGGTTGCATCAATGGTTGTTGGCGGATTTGCTTCGCTAACTTTTTTTGTCAAAAATTCCTTCATTGAAGAAGTTAATAAAAACTACGTTATCGCCGCTTACGCCAAGGGCTTGAATCAGCGAAAAGTTTTGTACCGCCACGTCTTTCGTAACGCGATGCTGATTGTAATTGCTGGATTGCCCGCGGCTTTAATT
>CANNMN010000059.1 GCA_947505885.1 Rickettsiales bacterium | reverse complement strand
TTCTTGAAGCTGTTGGTGGTCGCTATCATTTACTTCACGTTTCAACTCGTGAGGCTTTGGATGCTATTAAACGTGCGAAAGAAAAAGGTCTTGCAGCCACGGTGGAAGTTTCTCCACACCATTTTATGTTGAATGATGAGCAGGTTTTAAAATCAGGAACTAATGCAAAAATGAATCCGCCTTTGCGCTCTGAAAAAGATCGCTTGGCTTTGATTGAAGGTTTGCGCTCTGGCTTAATTGACGCAATTGCCACAGATCACGCGCCACATGATTTACCTTCAAAAGAAAAACCTTTGCAGGAAGCAACTTTCGGAATTGTCGGCGTAGAAACCATGTTGCCACTTTCGCTAAATCTTTTTCACCAAGGCTTATTAAGTCTTCGCGACCTGTTCGCCAAGATGACTTGCAACGCAGCTAAGATTATTAATTTCGATGGCGGCGTGATTGAAAGAGGCGCACGTGCTGATCTGGTGCTAATTGATTTGAATCACGAATGGGAAATCGATTCACAAAAATTTTACAGCAAATCAAAAAATTCTCCCTTTGATGGATTTAAAGTGAAGGGTCGTGCGATTAGAACAGTTGTGGCCGGAAAGACCGTTTACGAACTTTAATAAAAAAATTTCGTCGGTTGAGCGGAGTCGAAACCAAGAAAGTTTTGCGTTGATCCTTTTTTGGTTTCAACTTCGCTCAACCGGCAAAAAGATGTCTTAAAAAATGAATATCAGAAAAATTCTAATCATTGCCGGCTCTGATCCTTCGGGTGGCGCAGGCATTCAGGCTGATATAAAAACTGCTACTGCGCACAAGGTTTATGCTGCTTCTGCAATCACTTGTCTAACCGCACAAAACACTGAAAAAGTTTTTGCGATTCATAATTCACCAATCGAATTTTTATGTCAGCAAATCGAAGTTGTTATGGACGACATCGAATTCGACGCAATAAAAATTGGAATGCTCGGAACTGTTGAAATCATTGATTGCGTCGCCGATGTTTTAAAGAGAAAGACTAAAGTAAATAAAGGTAAAATTCCTTTAATCTTAGACACGGTAATGGTCGCAACTTCTGGTGATTTACTCCTCAAAAAAAATGCCATCGCTGCATTAAAATCAAAATTAATTAATGGTGCTTACATCGTCACGCCCAACATCGATGAAGCTGAAGTTTTAGCTGAAATGAAAATCAAAAATATTTTCGACATGCGGCAAGCAGCCTTAAAAATAAAGGCTTTGGGTTGTTTAGCAGTTTTAATAAAAGGCGGTCACCTGAATTTCTCCGACGGAAAAATTCACAGCATTTTGCTCGATGAAAAAAATAATTTTCATCGCGTCAGCAACAAAAAAATAGAAAACATTAAACTGCACGGAACCGGCTGCACCTTGGCTTCAGCTCTTTCTTGCAATATTGCAAAAAAAATGGATTTAGTCAGCGCGACAAGAAAAGCCAATCAATATGTTTTTCGTTCAGCAGTAAAAAACTTGTTAGTGGGGAAGGGCAGTTTGGTGTTGCGGCATTTTTAATGATTTCTACTTATTCGATAGAAACAGGATTGGAGCCAATCGAATGGAAAAAATTCTCTCACTAATGATTGAGGTAAAGACGAAGGATTTTTAATAAATTGATTGTCGAAAATGAGACATTAACAAAAACACCGAACTTCCTAGTGACTTCAAGCTTTACAACAAAGTTCAAGAAAGAAAATCGAGCATTTGAGGACGATTGTTGGCAAAGTGATTTGGAATCTGAAAAAAGTTTACTCTTCCAGTTTTTTTAAAAAAATCTTTCAGAAATCTTCGCGTTAATTCTAGCTCAAACCAAGAGGCTATTAACTCAAACATAGAAAAGATAAACAACCCCACCTCCTTCACTAGACATATCTTACATCAGCAAGGTTAAGGCTCGCAAACAAGACTCTTAATCAGCAGACAAACACGCTTCCAAAAAATCTTTACGACGGAAAAACTTTGAAGCCAGAACTAGAATCAGTCTTTGTAGATCTAGGATTAAAAGAGCATAACTTTGAATTTGACCCGCTTAGAAAATTACACTAAATTTTATCTCCACTCCATATCAATAAATTACTAAAGCTCAAAAACTAACCAAGATCAATCTTCGTTACTTGCTCCAAATTATTAAGGCTTCAAAGATTTTAACTGAGCAGCAAGTGAGTTATAATTTCCTTCAATATTCGAGAATAATTTATTAAGTTTTCTCATTTCAGTTTCCAGCTGAAGAGGGTCGTCTCCATTTTCTTTGGCTTGATCAATCTCCATTTGTTTCATCTGCTTATCAAGTTTGGCCAACCTTAATTGACTTTCAGCTTGATGGCTGTTGACCTCAAGTGCGGCAACTACTTCTTGATTGACGGAACCATCTTTATTTTTAGAGGCCTCAAGTAAGATATTTCCTGCTTCTAGGCCGATCTTTGATTCCTTCATTAGTGCATCAGAAATGCTGGCGCCGAATGTAACTTCGAAACTGGTTGCGACGAGTCCCATAGCGGCCTTTTTTTGTTCTTCAGTTGAAGATCCATCTGAGAAGACTTTTTCAGCATCTGCTGCTAGTTTAATAGCAGCTTTTTTTAAGGCGTCGCCATCTTTCAACAAAGAAGCTGCGAGGTCGTGAGCAAGCATTTTTTCGGCAAATTTTTCGGCAATTTCTTTTTCTGTGTCGTTTTCACCAGCCTTTCGCCGGATTTCTAAAAGTTCTAGCTGAGGATCTTTGACTTTGATTCCAAGCCTTTCATTAAACTTACTGAGCGCTTCTGCGTTTTCAGAAAGGGTTTTACCGTCACTTGTTTCTAAGCCTTTCAATAATTTACTTCGCTCACTTGCTGCATTACCTGCTGGGTTAAGAAATCTATAAGGATCTATCGAATGCCGCTGATCTTGAGCGCTTTTTGCATTGTCGCGAAGTTTTTTTAGAAAAAAATCGTGTTTCGCCGAATCTGAATCTTGAGGAGTTTTTTGATTTTGCAGCTGTGAGCGCATGCCTTCTATTCTAGATTCATTTGTTTTGGTTTTGTAAAGATTATCAAAAATCTCTAAGGATTGAAATCCAGATTTACTAAAAAAAGTTTTTGGATTTTTCTTGCGATCAAGTTCACGCTCAAAGCTGCTCTGCATTCTGCCCGGATTGTGATGAGGACTATTTGTTGCAGTATTGTAAATATTTCTGCCAAGCCTTCCTAAGCCAACACTTATTGGACTTCTTTTAGCTTTATCATAATTTAATTCTTCTTCAGCTTGACGCCCAGCAAGATGCGCTCTGAATTCATCCTGTTTACCTGTATTGCCAGCAAAGGCTTTTGCTGCTTCAGCTGCTGTCATACTGCCATGACTTGTCATTAAATCTTTAATGCCTTTTTCACCTAGATAACCCTTAACTCTTTCTGCGGAAGTTGCAGAAAGAGTTTCTTGAGCCCATGCATTTGCTTTGCTCGCTAGGTGAGCTGCTATATCTGCTTGGTCAATCGGAGTTTTGTCGCCCATATTCCTCATATTTTTTGCTTCTTGCTTGAGAAAATCTCTGAGAGGTTCTTTAACTAATTTTTGGTCCATGAAGGCGCCAATAGATTGGTTACTTATGCCAAATGCGGACATTTTTAAAGGTTCTGCGAGCATTTTATCTTGCATTGCAGCTGAGAATGCAGATCTCATCGCCGTTTCTTTTGCTGCTCCACTTTTTCCTTCTCCGGCACTTGCTGCACTTTTCATAGCTTCGCCCATGATGCTTTGTCCAATTGGATTATTGGGCAATCTGCTGAGAATTCCGTCACGAATAGAGGAGAGACCTGTTGCATCAGAAATTCGACCCATTCCATACATTGCCATTGAAGCGACTGGAGGGGCGACTCTATTAAATACGTTTCCAGCAATTCCAGCTGCTCCACTATAAGCTGTGCCGGCGCCCATGTTGCTATAAGGAATCGGATTTTCAGCTGCGTCCTTAGCGATACCTGAACTTGCAGCATTGCCACTAATTTTGAGAGAAAATAAAGCATTTACAACATTCGGAAGCTTGTCGATCAGGTCTTTCATTACCCAGATTAATCCAGCAATAGAGGCAAAATAGGTGAGCCATTCAGGAAAAGTGCGTTCAAAATCAGAGGTTTTTAAAATAGTCATTTTTAATGGTCCGATTCCCCACAATAGACCACAGGCGCGATAAAGAAGCATTTCGGTAAAGTTCTTGTCGATGATGGTTACGAAGAGATAGAGAATGATGAATAGAACAATCATTTCAAAAGACCTTCCGGCGACGTAGCCTATCCAATTATTGAAGTAGCCTGCAGTTTTGGTGAATAAGGTGAAAACGATAAATATTGGTCCAATCGACAGCACAAAAACAAGCTTAATCAAGTTGGTGATGTATATCGTTGCAATAATCAACGTCACGGCGATGAACATGAAAATTACGGCGTAAATCATGATCATGTAGAAGAAGCCAAAGAAGTCGCTGAAGAATAAAGAGGCAATTTTTTTTGCCGTCGCTTCAGACATGAGTTTTTTAATGATGAGATCGACATAAGCGAAACGAGTGGCGCTACCACCTTCTTCGACCATTCGATCCATTTGCGCTATTTTGATCATCGAAGTCTGTTCGATATTTGAATCGGATAGACTCATAAATATTTCGATGACGTAATTCATTCCATCCATAAAAAAGCCGACGATGAACTCGTTATAAAAGTACCAACTGGTCGGACTTACAAAGAACATAATCAGGGCGATTTTGAGCATTCTGCCCATGATCTCCTTCTTATTCATTTCGACTAGTCCCCAAATGTGAGCGGCGCCAAAAAGTGTGACGTAAAAAATAAGCGACATTTGCATTGCGAGAGAAAAGCCAGAATCTTGAACGACCGCCAAATACATGAAGCGGATTATTCCGCCCTCTCTATTTCCATCGCCGTCTGCTTCACCTAGGAGTGCATCCTCCACTGTTGATACTAAAGATTCTAATAACCCGTTATCTTGAGCGTCACCAACGCCGCGCAAAATTTCAATATTATATGAGCCATAATTATCTCTGTAATATGTATCATACATTATGACTTTGACATATTCATTTGCGTCGTGGTACTCGTCATCTCCGGTATCAGTATCAGGATCATCATTGCCATCATGATCATCTCTCATAAAGATGCGATTATTAGCGCTGCGAAAAACATAGCGCGTCATGTCATTACCTGATGCGCTTAAGCACTCACCATCGGAGTTACGAAGAACGTTACAAATAGTCTCTTCCGAAAAAAGTTGATATGTCCTAGTTGGCGGAGTAACTCCATCAGTTCCCCATAGCGCAATATAAGCGCCAAGGCCACGATCATATTTACAATTATTTTGACTATCAGCTGTTTTAACAGTTCGGTCCTTGTTTAACAAATCGCGTGGAAAATGATAAATGCCATAATCGGTGGCCGCACCGTGTTGTTTAGTGCAGGTGCATCTTGTTTTATCATTTTGATGAGTGGCATTAGAGGCGCAGTTAAGAGGGGTGCCGTCATCAGCTTCAGTGTAGAGATTTCCGGCTGGATCTTTTTCTGCAGTAGGTATCTCATCTTTGTGGCAAATACAGTTGTCAACGCCAACTTTCTTAGCGCAGTTATTGCATAGAGGAAGCCGATTAATTGTATTAGGATTAGTACCATCTAAGGATGACCAAGATCCAGTTATCTGTATCAAAAAATCAGTACCGTTGGATCTTAGTTTTGGATCGTCCCAATCTACCCTTTGACCACCACTTTTTGAATCATAGTTGCCATAAACATTTAAGGGACGTGATTGAATAGTTACTGACTCGGAATCAAATTGATCAGGTTCGACACAACCTTCAGTGCAAGATAGAAGAGATGTCGCCAAAAAAATCAGCGCCAGGAAATGTGCTATTTTTTTGGGTAGGTTCATCAAATAACTTAATTTTTAAATCGCATCAGATGGTACCTGCGGCCGGACTCGAACCGGCAAGGGATATACTCCCCACGGATTTTAAGTCCGTTATGTCTACCATTCCATCACGCAGGCAATTATTTACTTAATCTAAAGAGATCAAGCTAATCACTTCTTCAAGCGGAGTAAATTATTTTTAAAATTCTTTAACTCCACACCTAACTCAAGTTATTTTAACTTCTTCAAAAGTCCGTCGAATTTTCTCTAATTTTAGCGAAAAAATCTATTTAGAAAATCTTACTTTTGTTACTTTTGCATGATTTATTTTTCCAACAATTCGTGAGCCTTTTTGCTTAGGTCTACATTCAGTTCCTTTAGCTGTTTTTCCAAAACATTGGCTGGTGCATTCATCATCAAATCTTGCGCTTTACCATTCATCGGAAATGGAATTACTTCACGAATATTCGGCTCATCAGCAAGAAGCATGATGATGCGATCAATGCCCGGAGCGATTCCACCATGTGGTGGCGCGCCATATTTAAAGGCATTAAGCATTGCGCCAAATTTTTCTTCCACCACTTCGCGACCATAACCTGCAATCTCAAAAGCCCTGTACATGATTTCTGGTTTGTGATTTCGGATTGCACCTGAAGATAATTCAACGCCATTGCAAACGATGTCGTATTGAAATGCTTTGATGTTTAGCGGATCCTGTGAATTCAAGGCTTCAAGCCCGCCTTGCGGCATTGAGAAAGGATTATGTGAAAAATCAATTTTGCCATTTTCTTCATCCATTTCGTACATCGGGAAGTCGACGATCCAACAGAATTTATAAATTGATTCATCGATCAAATTTAAGTCGCAACCAAGTTTAATACGAACTTGACCGGCGATTTTCGCGGCCTCGGATTTTTTTCCACAAGAGAAGAAAACCGCATCGCCATTTTGTAAGCCGGCAGTTTGTTTAAGTTCTGCAAGTTTTTCTGCGCTCAAAAATTTTACGATTGGGCCTTTTCCTTCGCCCATTTCATCAAAAATAATATAAGCCAAACCCTTGGCGCCGTTGCCTTGAGCGAATTCGATCATTTTGTCGAAGAAGGATCTTGGTTGCGCTGCACATTTTGGCGCCGGAATCGCGCGAATAGTTGCGCCTTGCTCAATTTGTTTAGCAAAAATCGAAAAATCTGAGCCGCGGAAAATGTTGGTTGCGTCATAAATTAAAATCGGATTGCGCAAATCAGGCTTGTCAATTCCATATTTTAACATCGCCTCTTCGTAAGAAATGTGGATAAAATTTTCGTCGGAAGTTTTTTTCACGCCGTATTTTTTGAAGATAGTTTTAAGCACTGGCTCGATCGCTTTGAATACGTCTTCTTGTTCAACAAACGACATTTCCATGTCGAGTTGATAAAATTCTGGAGTGCGATCCGCGCGCAAATCTTCATCACGAAAACAGGGAGCAATTTGGAAATAGCGGTTAAAACCCGCTACCATCAAAAGTTGTTTAAACTGCTGTGGAGCTTGGGGCAGAGCATAGAATTTTCCTGGGTGAAGACGGGCAGGGACTAAATAATCGCGGGCGCCTTCCGGAGATGAAGCGGTAAGAATCGGAGTTTGAATTTCCAAAAATCCTTGCGCTGTCATTTCGGCGCGAATGCTTGAAATAACTTGGCTGCGCAAAACAATATTCTTGTGAGTTTTTTCACGACGTAAATCGAGGAAGCGATATTTTAAACGCAGTTCTTCTGGATATTCGTTACTGT
>CANNMN010000058.1 GCA_947505885.1 Rickettsiales bacterium | reverse complement strand
CGAAAGAGCTGAGCAAGCTCCATCTCATGCCGCGAAAAGTTGGGTTGTCTAAAAAGCTGTGGTTGTTGATGTAAGCCAAAATTCCTTCGCCATTTTTATCAATGAAGTGCTGGCCGAAGCGGATAAATTTTACGTAATCGTCACCCAGCCAATGCTTGCGTTCTTTGAAATGTTCGCCGTTAACATATTTGTAATCCTCAATCAGGCCACTGATCCAATCGCCGTTATTTGTTGAAATTCCCGAGTAAGGCGGATTGCCCAAAATCACCATTACAGGAGTTTCATTTTTTACGCGTGATGCCTCCAGGCCTTCAATCGTAAGCTCGCGCATGAAGGCCAAAAGTGGTAGAGTTTCATCGGGATTTGCTTCCTCAAGCGAATTGGTAAGAAAAATTTTGAAGCGTTGGTCGCGTTTATTTATTTCTTGTGCTGGCTTGTAACCAGTTTCAGTCAGCAGCAAATCAAGTTTCAAATGTGCCATGGCGTAGCTTGCCATTAGGAGCTCGAAGCCATTGAGGCGAGGGATTAAATGTTCGTCAACGTAGCGACTCCAGATGCCTTGTTGGCCAATAAATTTCTGGTGAATTTGTTTGATTACTTCCGTCAAAAAAGTGCCGGTGCCAGTTGCAGGATCGAGAATTTGAACTTTGTGAAATTCAATTTCGTCTTGTTTGTAGCCGCCGATCATGCGTTTGTCGCGTAGGTGTGTGTTGATTTTCTTTTTGATTTTTGCGGTGTCGGCGAGGCCATCTTTTAGGCCAAATTCGGTTTTTAAAATTTCGTCAGTGGCACGAACAAGGAAGTTAACCACTGGCTCTGGAGTGTACCAAACGCCACGACTTTTGCGCAAAGACGGATCGTATTCGCTCAAGAAAGTTTCATAAAAATGGATGATCGGATCTTGTCTTTTGGTGACTGCGCCGAAGTTTTTCAGAAGTGCGGCGATGTCAGTGGCGCGAAAAATTTCAGCTAAATCGTCAACGATCCAAGAGATGCGAGTATCTAAATCGTAGCCAGCAACATATTGAAAAAGTTTGCGCAAAAACGGATTGGTTTTTGGAATTAAATCCGCTGCTTCTTGACGCGAGAAAGTGTTTAAGGATTGGTCGTGAAGCCGCGCTGCAAACATTCCGTAAGCAATTGTTTGAGCGTAAATATCAGCGAATTCTTTCGGCTTAATGTTGTGAATTAGGATTTCTTTGAAGGCGTCCATTTGCTCTTTTAGCGAGCTGTTTTGCTGATTTTCTTCGTCGGAATTTAGAGCGTTCTCGATTATGATCGCTAACAACTTCGCCTTCTTCGCCATCATGCTAGCAAGGCTTTTGGGCGATTTAATGCTCTGCGAAATATGCGTAGCGAAACTTTTTAGAAGCGATTCGAACTGTTGAAAATTTTCTGAAATTATGACGAGATTTTCTTCAGAAATTTTGGCGATTGAAATTGCGGTGACGAAATTTCCGTCGCGGTAAAAATGAAAATCTAAGTAATTGGTGAAGATGAAATTAGGCAAAGAAAAGCGGTAGCGATCGAGCTGTTCTCGATGTTTCTTGTCGGATAAATCTGCACCTAAATCTTTGGCTTCAATATAGCCGAGTGGAATATTCTTTTTGGTTAGAACGTAATCTGGTGAGCCGCAGGAGATGCGGGCCGGCTCGTTAGTTGCGCGAATTTCTTCGGGTAAAATTTGGTGTAAAAGATTTTGGAAAAAGCCGCGATATGCGTGCTCGCGGGCGATGCCACTTTTGTGGGTTTGTTCGACTTCTTTTAGGTAGTTGGTGATTGGATTCATAAAAAGTAAAAATTTCTGGATCCCCGCCTGCGCGGGGATGACTGGTTAAACTCCGTACTTCCAGCGTCTAACCCGCGCAGGCGGAGTCCCAGTAAGGTGTTTCCAAAACTCTCCCGTCATCCCCGCGCAGGCGGGGATCCAGGAAAGGTGAGTCTTAAGGAGTAATTAATTGCAAATCGTAAAATCTTTTAATCTCGTCGCACACATTTTCTTGACCTTGCGTCACGTTGATTTTTGCGCGAAATTCTGCCGAGCCTTTTAAGCCAGAACTATACCAGCCGATGTGTTTTCGTGCGAGTGGAATAGCAGTTTGTTCTCCGTAGTGCTCAATCATTTCTGCGAAGTGGTTGAGCACGATTTCTTTTTGTTCGACGAGTTCGGGAGTGGGAATTTTCTCTTCACCTTTTAGATCAGCATTAATCTGCGCAATCAACCAAGGTTTGCCGTAAGCAGCTCTGCCGATCATTACCCCATCTGCCTTTGAGAGCTCGAGCGCTTTTCTTGCATCATCAGAATTTTTGATGTCGCCATTGGCGATTACGGGAATTTTTACGACTTCTTTGACGCGTGAAATTAATTCCCAGTTGGCGCTTCCGTCATACATCTGACAACGGGTGCGGCCGTGAATGGTGAGCATTTGAATGCCAACATTTTCTGCTTTTTTTGCAAGACTGGGCGAGTTCAAATTTTCATAATTCCAACCTAAACGCGTTTTCATCGTTACCGGAATTTTCACGGCCTTAACCACTGCTTCCATGATGCGCGTGGCAAGATCTTCGTCTTTCATCAAGGCGCTGCCAGCAAAACTATTTACAACTTTTTTGACTGGGCAGCCGAAATTAATGTCGATGATGTCGGCTCCGAGATCTTCATTAAGCTTCGCTGCTTCGGCCATAATTTCTGGATCACAGCCGGCAAGCTGCACAGACATTGGGTAAATCGCATCATCTCTCTCACATTTTTTTAGCGAGTCGCGCGTTTGCATAATCATCGCGCGCGAGGCGATCATTTCTGAAATCACCAAAGGCGCACCGAATTTTTTTACTAAACGACGAAAAGGTAGATCAGTTACGCCCGACATTGGCGCGAGAAGGACGTTGCCTGGCAATGTTATATTTCCGATTTGGATCATATTTCTGGATAGCGCCTTTGATTATAATTTCTTTGCGACTTGTCGCTGGTTTTGGAGTGGTTTGAAAAAACCTAATAAAAATACGAAGCCCTAAAGTTTTGGGATTATACAATAGTGATGGACGAGAGATCTGAGAAAAAAATATCAAACTCTTTGTATCAATTATTTTAAACCTCGTCCCTGCAAAGTTAGGGATTTAGGAAAAGAAATTTGGTGCCCCCGGCATGACTCGAACATGCGCACATGGTTTAGGAAACCAATGCTCTATCCCCTGAGCTACGGGGGCTAATATTTTTTTCTTTACCTGTGAAGTCCGCAGAACTTCGAAGATGACAATTTTACTTACTGCCGACGCAGTAATATTCGAACCCATTTTTTCTCATTTCTTTCTCATCAAAAAGATTACGTAAATCGATGATTTTTTTGGTTCGAATTTTTGTAAAATCTAACTCGCGATATTTTTCCCACTCGGTAACGATTACGATTAAATCTGCATCAGCTGCAGCTTCGTAAACATCTTCGCAGAAAGAAATATTTTTAAATTCCGCCAATTCCACTTTTGCATTTTCAATTGCAGCAAAATCGTGAGCGAAAATTTTTACATCTTGTTTGGCCAATTCTTTAGCGATGGTGATTGCTGGCGAATAGCGAATATCATCGGTATTTCCTTTGAAAGCGAGGCCAAGAAGTGCGATTTTCTTGGCGGGAATGGTGAGAATTTTTTCGACCATTCTGATTTTTCTTTTTTGATTCGAAGCGATTACTGAATCGATCAAAGAGAGCTCAACAGAATTTTCTTTGGCGACATTTAGAATCGCTAAAATGTCTTTTGGAAAACATGATCCGCCAAATCCGGGGCCAGGATTTAAAAATTTTTCGCCAATGCGCGAGTCTAATCCCACAGCGCGGGCAAGCTGCTTTATATTGCCGCCAACTGCCTCGCATAAATCAGACATTTCATTGATAAAAGAAATCTTGGTGGCGAGGAAAGAGTTGGAGGCGTATTTGATTAATTCGGCGGTGATGATGTCGGTTGAAACTAATTTTTCTGGCGCGAATTTGGCGTAAATTTCGGCGAAAATTTTTTGTGATTTTTCATCTTCAACTCCGATAACAATGCGGTCTGGATTCATGAAATCATTGATCGCAACACCTTCGCGTAAAAATTCTGGATTAGAAGCCACGGCAAAATCTAGCTGCGGATTTACTTGCTTAACTAGTGCTTTTATTTTTGCGCCAGTGCCTGCCGGAACTGTCGATTTGGTGACGATTAATTTATAAGAATCTGAAAGTTCTGCGACTTCTTTTGTGGCGGCAAGAACGTAAGAAAGATCAGCTGATCCATCTTCATCTTGCGGAGTGCCGACGGCAATGAAAACAACGCTAGAGTCGCTTAAGCCATCTTTCAAATTTGTAGTAAAAGAAATTTTTACTTCAGCAAGCAACTCAGAAAGCCCAGGTTCAAAAATTGGAACTACGCCAGATTTTAATTGAGAAATTTTTTTTTCGTCTTTGTCGACGCAGACAACTTCATGCCCAAGTTTAGCAAAACAAACGCCCGAAACCAAACCTACGTAGCCACTGCCAATTACTGTGATTTTCATATTTTTATTATTTTCGATCTTTTTACAGGGATGGTGTGAAAAAAAAGTGTTGGTGCCTTGGTCGGATTAAATTTATTATTTCTCTCTCATTATTACGAACTCGGCGAGGTCAATCAGCAACTTAGCTTTGTCGCCAAAAATTCGTAAATGAGCGATCGATTGTTCGTGTAATAATTTTAGCTGCTTTTCGGCATTTTCTAAACCAACCACATCAACGATGCTGGCATTTTCTTTTGGTTTTTTGTGACGCGCTTCTTCGATTTCAAATTTATTGGTGCTGATGTCGCGATGATCCAAAACATCATCCTTGATCTGAAAAGCCAAACCCAAATCATGGGCAAAATAACGCAGCGCATGACGTTCGTAGACCCCGCAGCGACCAATAGCAGCACCACTTTCCGCTGCTGCCATAAAAAGTTCACCGGTTTTTAAGCGATGCAATTTGGCAAGAGTTTCTTTGGAAATTTTTTGCTCAGCTTTTTCAAGGTCCATCATTTGTCCGCCGGCCATTCCAGAGAATCCAGCAGCCTTAGAAATTATTTGAATTAACTCGCAGCGAACCGAAGTATCTTTGTGCGTAGCGGGATCAGCGAGTATTTGAAAAGCATAAGTAAGCAGCGCATCGCCAGCAAGAATGGCGGTGGCCTCATTAAATTTTTTGTGATTTGAAGGTCTGCCGCGCCTAAAGTCATCATCATCCATTGCTGGTAAATCATCGTGAATCAGCGAGTAAACATGAATGAATTCCAGCGCCACTGCGGCATTAAGCGAGGTTAAAATCGACACCCCAAAAATTTGTGCTGAAGCCATCAATAAAAATGGACGAATTCTTTTTCCTTCAGACAGTGTTGAATAGCGCATTGCTTCAATCAATTTTGAATCGGCGAAGTCGTGAGGTAAAAGTTCATCCATTCTTTTTTGCACGATAATGGAGCAGGCTAGAAGGGATTCTTTGAGATTCTGGGAGAGCATTTTTTGAGATTAAATTAAGTCTAAATTTATGGCGGTTTACACAAAAGTTACAAGGGAAGAAATTACTTCTCACCTTAGAAAATACAGCATCGGAGAGTTAGTTGATTTCAAAGAAATTCTTGAAGGAATCGACAATTCTAACTTCATTTTAGAGACTAATCAGGGCAAGTTTATTCTGACAATTTTTGAGTCGCGCCTTGCCAAAAAGGATCTGCCATTTTTCATAAATTTAAAACTGCACTTGGCAGAAAATGAAATTTCTTGTCCGCGACCAATCCTGAGCAATAAAGGTTCTGTGCTTGTTGATCTCAAAGAGAAAAAATCAGCAATCGTTACTTTTTTAAGTGGAAAGGCTGTCGAAAAAATTACGACGAATAGCTGTTTTGAAGTCGGAAAAATTTTAGCTAAATTGCATTTAGCTGCCGCTGATTTTTCAATGTCGCGCAAAAATGATTTAGGAATTTTTAGTCTTCGCCCTTTGTTTTCTAAGTTCGAACACTTGCTTGACGATTACCAAAAAGATTTACGCGAAGAAATTTCGGAGAATTTAGATTTTCTAGAAAAATATTGGCGCCTTGATCTGCCTAGTGCTGCAGTGCATTTAGACCTTTTTTTCGACAATGTTTTTTTTGATGAAGATGAAAAAGTGAGCGGAATAATCGATTTTTATTTCGCTGCCAATGATGCTTTGATCTACGATTTTGCTATTGCCGTGACGGCTTGGGTCGATGATGAAGAAAAATTTGCTGCGCTATTTCAAGGCTACGAAACAGTCAGAAAATTTTCCGAAGAGGAAAAAGATTTTCTGAAAATCGCCTTAGTTGGTGCAGCGATGCGCTTTTTATTGACAAGGCTTCACGACATGTTCTTCACGCCTAAAGATTCCTTTGTTACGGTTAAAGACCCGCAAGAATATTTAGAAAAACTCAGATTTTTTAAGTCCCACGCATGAGCATCAAATATCATTTTTTTGGCAAAGATTGCACAATTGATCGCGGTTTATCTGACCGAATGAGTCTTGATCTCGCGCTGCGTAAAAAAAATTTTTCTCCAGCGGCAGTTTTATTCGTAAATCAAATTCACGGTGCTGAAGTTGTTGTTGTTGATCATGCAGAAAAAATTCACGGTAATCAGAATTTGCCCAAGGCAGACGCGCTGGTAACCAATTTGCCAAATGTCGTCCTTGGAATAATTACCGCTGATTGTGCGCCGATTTTATTTTGGGACGCAGAGAAAAAAATAATCGCTGCTGCGCATGCCGGATGGCGCGGAGCAAGATTTGGCGTGATTTCAGAGACTGTTACTGAAATGAAAAAGCTCGGTGCAGAAAATATTGAAGCAGTGATTGGACCAATGATTCAGCAAAAATCCTACGAAGTTTCTCAGGAATTTTTAGAAGATTTTTTGCATGAAAACTCAGACAATAAATTTTTTTTCATCAAAGGTGAGGGTGTTGGGAAATATTGGTTTGACCTTACTTCTTACGTCGAAAAAAAATTAAAAGAATCAGGAATTACAAAAATCAAAAATCAACGAATTGATACTTACACCAACGAACAAGATTTTTTTTCCTTTAGAAGATCATCGCATCAAGAAGAAAAGGACTGCGGAAGGAATGTTGCGGTGATTGTGGTGGGTGGTGCCTGAAGCCGGAATCGAACCAGCGACACAAGGATTTTCAGTCCTTTGCTCTACCAACTGAGCTATTCAGGCGTGTGAGGCGCGGCAACGTAAAGACGGATCTTTTATTTGCAAGTTGGGTAGGGATCTAAAGTTTTTCATTGCGAGCGCAGTGTGACAATTCATACCTTAACAAACTGGATTACTGGCATCGCACTCACAATGAAGAAGTAGTAAGTAAGTACCTAAATCCACAACCTGGACTTGCAAAAAATCACTCACAAGATGGCGCAAATTTATCTACCTACATGTCAGAAAATTTTCTAAAACAAATACGCGAAGAAAAAAAAATTAGCCAAAGTGATCTGGCGCAGAAAATTGGTGTGAGCAAACAACTACTTTCTGGTTTTGAAAAAGGGCGTAGTGGTGTTTCTAACGAGGTTTTAAAGAAACTTTCAGAGGTGCTTGAAGTCAGTCCAGATGCGATTCTAACCAGTAAATCATCTAGGCCTTTTGACGAGAGAGGTCGTCAACAATTGACCGAGGCAATGAGTTTGGCTTTTAGAGTTTACGGTGATCAATTTGACAAAGAGATCCTAATTAAAAT
>CANNMN010000057.1 GCA_947505885.1 Rickettsiales bacterium | reverse complement strand
TTTATTGGTGATGCTCAAAAGCCAATGATTTCAGGCCTTAGGTCAGGTAAGAATAAAGAGCAAAATCATTATCACGACGAAAGAGTTTTTGATATTTTTGATGTCAAAAAAGATTTACTTTCAACTGTAGAAATTTTTGGGCTACGCGCGGATAGCCTGCAAATTAGCGCGGTCGAAGCCCCCAAATATTATCACCCACATCGCAGCGCTGCCCTAAAATTAGGAAAAAATTTAGTCGGATTTTTCGGTGAATTACATCCGGCAATTGCTAAAAAACTCGACATCAAAGCACGCGTAAATCTTTTTGAAATTTTTACTGACAGTTTGCCAGCCCAACAAAAAAGCACGCGCAAGGCATTTACTGCAAATGATCTTCCTGTTGTTGAGCGCGATTTTGCTTTTCTTGCTGACAAAAACTTAGCAGTTGGAGAATTGATTAAAACCATCTCCAGCACCGACAAACAGTTGATTAAAGAAGTAAGCATCTTCGATATTTTTAGTGGCAACAACATCGCAGAAGATAAAAAATCCGTGGCTCTACGCGTTAAAATTCAACCACAGGAAAAAACTCTAACCTCGGAAGAAATTGAAGTGATTAGTAAAAAAATCATTGATGCCGTAGCTAAAACAGGCACATCTTTGCGCGCCTAATATCTCTTGAATTTGATCTTGCGCAGTGATGAATCCTTTAAGTTAGACTCTCTCTTCGAGTTATTTTTGCGAAGAGAGTAATCCTGGAAAAGCAAAAAAATCTCTAAAATGAATCTAGAAGAAAACAAAGCAGCTCTACTTAAATTGCCAAAACCGAAGGCGGTGATTTTCGATTGGGACAATACTTTGGTCGACACTTGGCCATTAATCCAAGCCGCAATTGACGCGACAATGCGCGCTACAGGAAGAGAAGAATGGGGCTTGGAAAAAGTGCGTAACAACGTACACAAATCTATGCGAGAATCTTTCCCAAAAATTTTTGGTGCTGAATGGGAGAAGGCCGGCGAAATTTACAAAAGCAATTACCGCGCCATGCATCTTGAGCGGTTGCGACTTTTGCCAAATGTCATCGAACTAGTAAATGCGCTGGAAGAAATGGGCGTGGTGCAGTTTATAGTTAGTAATAAAATCGGTGTAACCCTGCGCAAAGAAGTGGCAAAAATTGGCATCGAAAAAAAGTTTTTTGCAATTGTGGGTTCGCTTGATTCATCTTACGATAAGCCAAGCAAAGATCCGGTTGATCTTGCTTTGCTTGGTTCAGATTTAGATCCAAAAAAAGATGAAATTTGGTTTATTGGCGACACAATTGCCGATGTAGAATGTGCTTGGAATTCAGGCTGTAGACCGATTCTTTACTACCATCCTGATAATAAAATTTCTTCAACGGTGTCAGAGAAAATTCTGCACGAAGGCAGGGGTGGAGAGGGTTTTCTTCCCGCCTACTCTAATCATCAAGAGCTTATTGAATTACTTGCCAAATTGAAATAGCTCCATATTTTACGCGGCCTCTAACCACTTTTCAAAAATTAAAATTCATAAAAATGGCTAATACCAAATCAGCGCAGAAAGCTCTTCGCTCTAGTGCGCAAAAGAATGTAGTTAATGCTGCTAGAAAAAGCAGAATCAGAAGTTTTGCTCGTAAAGTTGATGATGCCATCAAATCTAACGATGAAGTAAAAGCTCGCGAAGCCTTTAAAGCCCTTGAGCCAGAACTTATGCGCGGTGTAACTAAGAATATTTTTAAAATTAACACTGCGGCAAGAAAATTGAGCAGACTTTCTTCAGCGATTAAGAAAATTAAAAAATAATTTTGTTATGCGCGCCGACATGTTAAGCATGTTTAGGCCTGTCACCACAAGCTTGTCGAAGGGTGATATCAATTACAGCAATGAAGATCTTCTCTAAATTCCGCTCCGGACTCAGTAATACAAAAATCGATTTCATGAAGCCGCATAAAATTGCGCTTGCTGCTTCGGTTTTTGCTATTGTCGCTTCGTTGATTGTGATTGGGATCAATGGTTTGAACTTTGGCATTGATTTTGCTGGCGGAATTTTAATCGAAGCAAAAATTGAAGGTAATGTTGATGCGGCCAAGGTTCGCGATCTTCTTGTTGAGCAGGTAAAAGATGTGCAAATTCAGAATATTGACGGGCAAGATTTGTTGATTCGCGTTGCCAAAACTGATGAAGAGCAGTCTGTAGTTGTTAAAAAAATTCAAGAAATTCTTGGTGAAAATTTTAGTAAAATTGAGTACCGTAAAGTTGATTACGTTGGTCCGCAAGTTGGTTCAGAGCTTATTTTGAAAGGCTTCATGGCGCTGCTGATGTCATTCATTTTTATTATGATTTACATTTGGATTCGCTTCGATTGGCAATTTGGAGTTGGCGGAATTTTTGCCCTTCTTCACGATGCGGTTCTGACTCTTGGTTTTTATTCGGTTACTGGTCTTGAGTTCAATCTTACCTCAATTGCCGCGATTCTTACCATCATTGGTTATTCGATTAATGACTCGGTGGTGATTTATGATCGCATTCGTGAAAATTTACGTCGTTACAAAAAAATGAATCTTTCCGACCTGATTAATTCCAGCGCTAACTCAACTCTAAGTAGAACAATTCTAACCTCGGGAATTACATTAATTTCGATTTTAGCTTTGATTTTATTTGGCGGAAAAGTGCTATACAGCTTTAGCGTTGCGGCCTTTTTTGGCATCGTGGTTGGAACTTATTCTTCGATTTACATCTCGGCGCCAATTCTGATTTATTTGAATCCGCGCAAACAAGAGAAGAGTTGAGTTCAAGGGCCTAGAGCAAGTTTAGTTCGTTGTTAATCTCTAGATTAGATCGCAAGAATCACTAGAACATTTTGATAAAAACTCCAAAAATACCACAAAGTAATTTGTGCGAAATTTTAAGGGCGTAAACAACGCTGTGAATTAATTACAACCATAACATGCCTGACATCATTATTTATTCCAAAGAAGTTTGCCCATATTGTGTTAGAGCCAAGGCGCTCTTGAGCAGAAAGGGTGTAGAATTTACTGAGATTAAAATCACTGACGACAAAACCAGAGAAGAAATGATAAAAAAATCTGGTGGTCGCATGACTGTTCCACAAATTTTTATCGGCAATTTTCATGTCGGTGGATGTGATGATCTTTATGCTCTTGATGCTGCGGGTGGGTTGGATAAATTATTAAAGAATTAATATTTATCTGAATTGCCGAGTCTATTTCTTCCTGCGCAATGATTAGTAGGATTAAGTACTCATCACCTCAAGAGTAACGACCCAGAAATAATTTTTATCGAACCCCTTGTAAGGAGTTTGAACCTCCCTAACTTGCCAGCCTTAAAATTTCTAAATTCCCTTAAACTTTAATTTTTAACGATTCATGAAAGTGAAGCCTTTACATGATCGCGTCATTATTGAGCGCGTCGAAGCCGAAAGCAAAACTGCTGGCGGTATTATTATTCCTGATAATGCGAAAGAAAAGCCTTCTGAAGGTAAAGTTGTCGCAGTTGGCGAAGGCCTTCGCGATGATCACGGCAAGCGCATCTCTCTCGATGTTAAAAAAGGAGATCGCGTTCTATTCCAAAAATGGGGTGGAGCTGAAGTTAAAGTTGATGGCAAAGAGCTCATCATCTTGAAAGAGTCAGATATTCTGGCTGTAATCGAATCTAAGTAAATTTTATTGCCTTGGTTTCGATTTTGCTCAACCGAAAGCGAAGTTTTGCCGCTGATTGAGCGAAGTCAAAACCAAGGCAAAAAACAAAAAACAATCAAACAAACGGAGTAAAAATGTCTGCAAAAGAAATTATTTTTGGAACTGACGCACGTGCGAGGATACTCGAAGGTGTCGATATTATTGCTAACGCAGTAAAAATAACTTTAGGACCAAAAGGTCGTAATGTTGTAATTGAAAAATCTTTCGGTTCACCACGCATCACTAAAGACGGCGTGACTGTTGCAAAAGAAATTGAGCTATCGGATCGCTTCCAAAATCTTGGTGCGCAAATGATCAAAGAAGTTGCTTCAAAAACCAACGACACTGCTGGCGATGGAACAACTACTTCAACTGTTCTTGCGCAAGCGATTGTGCGTGAAGGTGTGAAATCAGTTGCTGCCGGAATGAATCCAATGGATTTGAAGCGTGGAATTGATTTGGCTGTTGAAGCTCTAGTAAAAGAACTCGTAAAGATGAGCAAAAAGATTTCCTCGAAAGAAGAAGTCGCACAAGTTGCAACAATCTCGGCGAACGGTGACTCTGAAATTGGCAGAAAAATTGCTGAAGCTGTGCAAAAAGTTGGTCCAGATTCTCCCATTACAGTTGAAGAAGCGAAAGGTTTGGAGTTTGAAGTTAATGTTGTTGAAGGCATGAATTTCGACCGCGGATATCTTTCTCCTTACTTCATTACTAACGCCGAAAAAATGGCTGTAGAAATGGAAAATCCTTACGTTTTGTTGTTCGAGAAAAAAATCTCTAACTTGCAACCGATGGTTCCATTGCTTGAGGCTGTAGTGCAATCAGGTCGTCCACTTTTGATCATTGCTGAGGATGTTGAGGGCGAAGCACTTGCTGCTTTGGTTGTAAATAAACTTCGCGCTGGTTTGAAAATCGCGGCGGTTAAAGCCCCGGGTTTTGGCGATCGTCGTAAGTCAATCATGGAAGATCTTGCTGTGCTAACCGGCGGACAACTCATCTCTGAAGACCTTGGAATGAAGCTCGAAACAGTGACTTTAAAACAACTTGGTCAAGCTAAAAAAGTCATCATCGACAAAGAAAATACTACGATCGTTGATGGCTCTGGAAAGTCAGTCGATGTCAAAGCTCGCTGCACTTCAATCAAGTCACAAATCGAAGAAACTACTTCTGATTACGATCGTGAAAAACTTCAGGAAAGATTGGCTAAACTTTCTGGTGGCGTTGCCATCATTAAAGTCGGCGGAACTACTGAAATCGAAGTAAAAGAGAAAAAAGATCGCGTTGATGATGCTCTTGCCGCTACTCGTGCAGCAATGCAAGAAGGAATCGTCCCAGGTGGAGGATCGGCACTGCTCTTCGCCGGACGCGTTCTAGACAAAGTTAAAGGCGTAAATGAAGACCAGAATGTTGGTGTTAACATCATCAGAAAAGTCATCCAAGCGCCAATCCGTCAAATCGCTGAAAATGCTGGTTTCGATGGCGCAGTTGTTGCCAACCAAGTTTTGTCGAAAGGCCAAATTTCTTACGGTTATAACGCGCAAACTAATGAATATGTCGACATGTTCAAAGCTGGTATCATTGACCCAACAAAAGTTGTTCGTACCGCTTTGCAAGACGCTTCATCAGTTGCTGGTTTATTGATCACAACCGAAGCGGCAATCATCGAAAAGAAAGATGATTCGGCTGGACACAACCACCCACCAATGGGCGGCATGGGAGGCATGGGAGGTTTCTAAAACTCTCAAACTTTCAGTTAGAAAATAACAAAACCTCGGTCTCAGAAATGAGGCCGAGGTTTTTTATTATTTAAGCCGAGAAGTTTTTTACCCGCCTTGCGACTAGGTAAGATTTTCTTGTTTAAAGGCTTACCGCATCTCGATGAATTACGATGTTGATGTAGGTTTGGTAAGGAATGCCCATTTTTCCAGCTTTCAATTTCATAGCTTCGAGATCTCCCTCAGAAATTCGTATTGTCACTGATTTTTTCGCCGCGATGTGGTTTTTTACAGCAAGCTTTGGTTTAGCCAAATTTGCCTTCTGATTCTTAGCCAGCTTGATTTTATGCAGATTTTTTTTGATCTCGCGCTCATATGAATCGAGTTTTATTTTCTTTTTCATAGAATTTTTAAAAATTAGTTATTTTTTACAAAGTAAGGACATCGTACATACAATGTCAATTTCGCTTTCATGAATAAAAGCAGCAACCTCTTCATCATAATTTTCCTCGGCCTGATCTGGTCGACTTTCGCAATTTTTACTAAAATTTCTGCCGAAGTTCTTCCACCATTTTTTATTGCCTTCTCGCGCCTGGCGATAGGTGCTTTACTGCTTTGCACTGTTATTTTGTTCCAACGCAAAAAGCTCCTTTTTGCTAAAAATTTTAAATTTTATTTTGCTGTCGGGTTCTTCAACTCGGCTTTGCCCTTCACGTTATTTGCTGTTGCAGCCAAGTCTTTGGATAGTGGAATCATAGCGATTCTCGATGGCACGATTCCGATGTTTGAAGTGTTAATTTGTGTTCTAATTTTGCATCGCAAAGCAGATTTAAATGCAGTGATCGGAGTAATTCTTGGAATGATCGGCGTAATCGTTACATCTTACGGAAATGGCTCAAGTCTTGGCTTCTCTCCAATTCACATCATCTCAGTTTTAGCAATTCTTTGCGCCTGCATTTCTTACGCTGGCTCATCGCTCTACATCAATTCTCACTGCCAAAATATCGAATCAATTACACTTGCTTGTGGCAGCGTTACTTGCGCCGCTTTGCTTTTATTGCCGTCAATTTTCTTCGTTGATTTTTCTGTAATCGATTCTCACGTAGGAATGTCGCTCTTCGGACTCGGATTTCTTTGCACCGGAATTGCCTATATTCTTTATTTCAAACTCGCTGCCGAAGAAGGTTCGCGCACTACAGTCAGCGTGGTTTTACTCATCCCATTTTTTGGCACATTGATCGGAGTATTTTTTGCCGGAGAGACTTTAACCATTAATAAAATAATAGGCTGCCTGATGATTTTGACGAGCATGAAATTCATCCTAAACCTTTCGCGCAAAAACTTCTTCAAGTCGAGAGAAGCGCATATTCTCTAGCGACGTTTTAAGAAAACTTGGTAAGCACGATGAAAATGGTAATTAAATTCCGCGCCAAAAATGAAGACGAGACTGATTAAATAAAAAAACATCAGCGATGCGATAATTCCTGCAAGTGAACCGTAAACGAAATTCACTTGATGAAAATCTTCCAAATAAATTTTGAATAAATTTCCAAGAAAAATCCAAAGAACTACCGCTAATATTGATCCAGGAACAGTTTGCGTAATTTTTTGTTTGGAATTTGGTAGCGCGTAATAAAGCAAAGAAGTTGCGCAGGCAAGAAGACAGAAAATTGCAATTTGGCGCAAATAAAAAATATCAAAATCAGTGACTTGAATTCCTAAGTGGAACTTGTCGTCAAACTCTTTCAAAAATGTTGGCACGATAATGAAGATGAAAATTCCACTAACGATGGTGAAGATAATCACAAAAAATTCGAGAATGCTAACGAGACGACGCAAGATGTAAGTAGGTGGGCATGTAACGCGATAAGCACGATTCAAAATTGTTCTACAACCTTCGACCGAAGATGATGCTGTCCAGATCACGCCAATAATTGCGATGGTTAGAAAACTTTGTTCGGGTCCAGAAGTGATTTCATTAATGCGCGGAGCTAAGGCTTCACTGATCTCTTTCGGTGTCGAAGAAATTATGGCATTGATGATTTGAGTTCCGGCTTCGGAAGCGCCGAAAAATCCGATGATTGCGATTAAAAAAATCAGTGAAGGAAAAAGTGAAAGTATGCTCAAGAAAGCCAGATATCCAGCATGCTCAATGCCATCGTGACGAATAGTGTCAATCACCGCGATGCGAATAATTTGCACGGGAATAAGAAAATATTTGTGAAATAGATAATTTGATTGTGAGCGCCGCTGGGGAATTAGTTTAGGCATTATTCGCAGGCTTTTTTAAAGAATAATCCTTCGAGCAAAAATTTTTCGCGTGAGA
>CANNMN010000056.1 GCA_947505885.1 Rickettsiales bacterium | reverse complement strand
TAAAAAATCTTTTTTGGCGATTAATTCACTTTCTTCATCTGCCTTAAGCTCAGCAGATTCAAGCTCTTGCACTATGTGAGTAAGGTAATCTTTTTCTCTTTCCGCTGCTTCTTTTTTTGCTGCAATCTCGGAAATTTTCTTTTCAACTTCGCGTAAATTTTCGTAAATTTTTTTGAGAATTTTTAGCAAATTTTCGTTACCAGAGAACTCATCCAAAATACTTAGGTGAGCGCTTGGATTAAGGAGTCCGCGCTGATCGTGCTGACCGTGAATCTCCACCAAAGTCTCGCCAACTTTTGCCAAAAGATTTACTCCAATCGCAACGTCATTTACAAAAATTTTATTAACTGAATTTTCGTTAATTGCTCTGCGGATCCTTAAATGGTCTGGGCTCTCAGCATCAAGCAAATCATTTTCTCTAAGAAAATTTTTGCAGATTTCATTTTTTGAAATGTCGAATTCCGCCGCAACTTGCGCCTTATTTTCATCCGAACCAATCAAGCGAAAATTAGCTCTAAAACCAATGGCCAAGCCAAGAGCATCAAGCAAAATCGACTTCCCAGAACCTGTCTCGCCACTTAAAATGCACAGACCAGATGAGAGGGTAATTTCCGCTTTGTCGATTAGAACAATATTGTGAATTGAGAGAGAGTTAAGCATCGTCGACAGAGATAAATCTAAAATTTAAAATCTAAATTCATGTTTGCACTTCATTCGCAATTAAAGTCTGACACTCATTTCATTTGCAACTTGACGCTTTCTTCTGCGCTCTTGATGAATGACGCGAATTATCTCTGGCTAATTTTAGTGCCAAGAAAGCCTGATTTAATTGAACTTACCGATTTGTCTTTTACTGAACAAACTCAAGTTTTGCACGAAATAAATTCCGTCGCCGAAATTTTAAAAAAAGAATTTAACGTCGATAAATTAAATATTGCCGCCCTTGGAAATGTCGTCTCGCAACTTCATATTCACGTCATTGGCCGCAAAAAAAATGACGCAACTTTTCCAAAGCCAGTCTGGGGAAATGCGCCAACAAAGCCTTACGCAGCAAAAGAAGCAGGGGCTTTGGTTCAAAAACTAAAATCACTTTTACCAAATGAGTAATGAGAACTTAATCAAACAATTACTCTACCGCTCAGTCCACCGCGGCTGTAAAGAAACTGATTTTTTAGTTGGAGAGTACGCCAAATCCGAGCTCAACAAAATCAACGATCTAGAACTCTTCGGAGAATTCCTGGAAGAAGATGACGTAAAAATTTATGACTGGATTTTAGAAAAAACAGAAATTCCCAAAAACTACAGCGCTATAATTACAAGCATTAAAGAATTTCACAGGATCTAAGCCAATTTCTGCATTAGTTGCTAAGTCGCTTTCGTTCGACCGACGGACTTTTTAATATTAATCTGAATTTTGAGCACGGTGCTCAAAATTAGGTTTTACTCAACAACAATGCAGTCTGCACTATTTTTTCTAGTCTGGATAACGTACTGACTACAAAATTTTTCAGCCTCGATTTGGCTCGGAAAATTACCAACCTGCAATCGAAAAAAAATTCCTCTTTTGCCTAAATCAACTTTTTCAATGAATGGTTTTAAGTCAGAAAAAATTGAAGAATAACGCCCGCTGAACTTCTGCCAATGTTCAGTCGCCGCATCGCGCGAAGACATTGCAGCGATTTGCACTCTCACTATTTTTTTACCGCCAGATTTCGGCTTTGGCGCTGGCGCGGTATTATCGCGCTTTTCTAATTCTTTTTCTTTTTTTTCCGCTGAATAAACGACGATTTTCTGCGCTTCTTTTACTTTTGGAGCAACCTCTTTTACTGGTGGCAGAGCGGGTTCAGGATGGGCGCGAATCTTCACATTTTTGCGTTTAGCTGCCGCTTGTTTGTTACCAAAAATATCTTCGTAAATTGCGTGATCGACTTGGATTCCTTCATTTTTTTCTTCTTGTGTAACCTTGATTGGCCCCTCTGGTGACTTGATAGTTTCAATATCTGCATCCTTGTCTTGATGAACAAAATAATAAGCGCTGACCGTAATGTAGACGAAAATCGTCAGTGAAAATAAAGTAGCGAGAGCAAGTAAAACGCCCTTCGCTGAGCCTGGAAGCGCCTGTTTATCTGAAGTTTTTTGGTAACCGAAATCTTCCACTTACATCTCCTCCAGCGCCTTGATGTTAAAAATTTTCAAACCTTCGGTGATTATTTTTCTTGTTGCCATAACCAGTCCTAACCTGGCTTGAGTTAGCTCGGGCTTGTCAGAAATAATAAATTTTAGGCCGGGATTTTCCATTCCCTTATTCCACAAAGAGTGGAATTCGGCCGCCAGTTCTTGCAAGTAAAATGCAATGCGGTGCGGCTCAAAATGTGTTACCGCCATTTCAATCACGCGCGAAAAATTGGCAATTTTTTTGATTAATTCGATTTCAGATTCATCTTTCAACTCACTTAATACTGACCATTTACCACTTACTGCTGGAGCCTGGCGAAGCACAGAACAGCAGCGCGCATGCGCATATTGTACGTAAAAAATTGGATTGTCTTTCGACTGCTCAATCACCTTCGCTAAATCAAAATCAAGCGGGGCATCATTTTTACGTGTGAGCATGATAAAGCGCAAAACGTCGGCACCGACTTCGTCAATTACTTCGCGCGCGGTAATAAAATTTCCGGCGCGTTTTGACATTTTTAATGGCTCGCCATTTTTGACGAATTTCACCATTTGACAGAGAATTACTTTTACCTGTGCCTGACCATTTGAAATCGCACTCACTACCGCACTCAAACGCTTAACGTAACCAGCGTGGTCGCAGCCTAATGGCATAATAAATTTTTTTGCACCGCGCTCAAATTTACTGAGAGAGTAAGCGATATCTCCAGCTAAATAAGTTGGGGTTCCGTCAGATTTTTTGACGACACGATCTTGATCGTCGCCGAAATATGTCGAGCGAAAAAGAGTTTGCTCATTGTCTTCGTAGCCCTCTGGCAAGGCTCCTACGCCCTTTTCAGTTTTTGGCGCCTCAAGCTTACCCTCGAAAATCAAGCCCTTGTCGCGCAGAATTTGAATCGCTGATTCTATTTTATTTTTGTCGTGCAGTTCTTTTTTTTCAGAGAAGTAGCTGTCATGTTTGATGCCAAGAGCTAGTAAGTCTCGCTTGATTAGATCGATCATTGAATCAACGACAAATTCGCGCATTTCTAGAGAACTTTCCGCCAAATTTTCTCCGAATTTTTCTTTGAGTGAAACGCCAATCGGAATCAAATATTCACCCGGGTAAAGACCCTCGCTAATTTCAACTTTTTCGCCAAGAGTTTGGCGGTAACGCACATGGGCTGACTTAATTAAATTATTAATCTGCGCACCGGCATCGTTAATGTAGTACTCTTTTAAAACATCGTAGCCTGTTTTCTGTAAAAGAGTTGCGAGCACGTCGCCGTAAATTGCGCCACGTGTGTGACCAACGTGAATCGGGCCAGTTGGATTTGGCGAGGCATATTCTAAATTTATTTTTTCGCCCACGCCATTTTCATCTCGGCCAAGATTTGGGAATTCAAAGTTTTCTTCGGTAAGAAGCTGTTCAACTAAGCGGTAAAAAATTTGTGGCTTCAAAGAAATGTTAATGAAGCCTGGGCCAGCTATTTCAAACTTCTCTACATCTTCACTAAAAATTTTTTTGATTAATTCTTGCGCCAATTCGCGTGGATTCATTGCGAATTTTTTGCTCAAAACCATTGCTGCGTTACAGGCCAAGTCGCCGTGTGATTTTTCTTTTGCGGGCTCAACGGTAAAATTTTCGTAATCTTTTTTGGAAACTGAAATTGCACGCTCTAAGGCAATTTGCGTAAGAGCCGAAGAAAAAATTTCTTTAAAAGAAGAGTAAATGTTGAGCACAGAAATTTTGATTTTTGATTTTTGATTTTTGAATTGGCAGTGTGATGCTATCCGCGGAATCTAAAATCAAAAATCTAAAAATGCAGGATTACAACAGCACTCCTTATCTCATTAAACGCATCGCCCGCGAAAATGTATTTCCGCACTGGAGAACATTTTTAATCTCAGTGTCTTTGATGCTGGTGATTGCTGGCACGACTGCGCTTAACGCCTGGCTGATTAAACCCGCACTCGATTCAGTTTTCGTCGACAAAAACGTCTCAGCTTTATGGATAATTCCTTTAGTGGTTTTGCTGGTAACCGTGGTTAAAGGTTTCGCCACTTATTTCCAACTCTTAACGATGAATGTGTTGTCACTTCGTATCACTTCTGACATGCGGATTAAGCTTTATGAACATTACATCAGGTCAGACATCATCAAGCTGCACAGCAAATCTTCTGGGGACATGATTGCCGCAATCATTGGTGAGATTGGCGCGGTTGTTGGCGTGGTTAATACGGCAATTAATGGTTTCGTAAAACAGTTTTTTACCTTAGGGGCTCTAATCGTAGTGATGTTCATGCAGAGTGTTGAGCTTTCTTTGGTTGCTTTCATCGGCTTTCCTCTCGCAGCTTATCCAATCTACAAAATTGGCCGAAAATTACGTAATCTCTCCTACAAAAATCAGGAAATGGCAGGGAAGTTTAATACGCAAATGAGCGATACGCTGCAATATTCAAAGCTAGTTAAAGCTTATGCATGCGAGGATTTCGAGGTAAAAAGAATGTCGATTATCACCGAGGCAATTTTCAAAATGGGCAAAAAAATTTCGCGCATTTCCCTGATCGCTTCGCCTTTCGTTGAGAGTCTTGCTGGCTTCGGAATTGCTGCGGTAATCTGGTATGGCGGCAATCAAGTAATCACTGGCCAAACCACGCCCGGCGCCTTCTTTTCATTTTTTGGCGCAATGATGATGGCTTATCGCCCACTAAAATCCTTGTCGAACATGAACTCTGGAGTGCAAATGGGGCTTGCTGCGGCAACACGTCTCTACACGCTTCTCGACGAAAAACCAACGATCGCTGATCATGAAAATTCTGTCGTGATCGAAAATGCAAAAGGCGACATTGAATTTGAAAATGTGAAATTTGGCTACATCGACGACAAGCTCGCGCTCAACGAAGTAAATCTTAAAATTCCGACCGGAAAAACTGTTGCGCTTGTTGGTCATTCTGGTGGTGGAAAATCAACAATCATGAGCATGATTTTGCGCTTCTACGATCCTAATTCTGGTTCGGTTAAGCTAGACGGGCACAACATTAGCAACCTTACTCTAAAATCATTACGTCGATCAATGTCGGTGGTGAATCAAGAAGTAATGCTCTTTGACGACACCATACTCGAAAATATTCGCTACGGCAAAGAAGACGCGACTGAAGAAGAAATCATTCGCGCCGCAAAAATGGCTGAGGCCGATGAATTCATCCAAGAGCTTCCGGAAAAATATCACGCCCACGTTGGTCAAAATGGTATTCGCCTTTCTGGCGGTCAGCGTCAACGCATCGCCATTGCTCGCGCCATTCTTTACAACGCGCCAATTTTACTCTTGGATGAAGCTACATCCGCACTCGATCCAATATCAGAAAAATTAATCAAAGATGCTTTGGCGAAATTGATGAAAGGACGCACTTGCGTTGTGATTGCGCACCGCCTTACCACCGTTATGCACGCACATAAAATTGTTGTTATTTCGCATGGAAAAGTTGTCGAAGAAGGTACGCACACAGAATTATTAGCGCGCAACGGAGCCTATGCAAATCTGTATCTAAAGCAGTTTGAGATCGCGCAGGACCTATGAGAATTAACTTAAATTACTTACTGCTGTGTTTGTGTTTGGCAACTTCTGCCCAGGCAAAAGAAGTTAGGGCCTGCTTGAATTCTCATTGCACAAAGATGGACAGCGCGGAGCTTGAAAAAGCCCCAACAAAAAATCTGACGAAGAAGAAAACTGTTGAAACAACTAAGGCAAAAACTCTTCAAAAGAAAAAAGTCATTGAAACAACTAAGGCAGAAACTCTTCAAGAAAAAATTCCTGAGAAAAATATCAAAGAAACACGCGCACTAATTTCACAACAACTTTGGCGAGGAATTACCGCGACTGATCTTGAAATTCTAAAAAAAGCCACAGTCGCAATTGAGAGTAAACGTTATGAGGAAGCTCTGCGCCTCGCGCAGGAAATGAAATCGCAACATGTTGGAGAGAGAAAAATATCTCTAGCCGATGCTCTTACTGACGTGATTTTGTGGAATAAATTTAGCGACAAAATTGATCCAAAAAAAGTTTCCTTCAACGACATTTCGCGCTTCGCGCTCGACAATCCTTTTTATCCAAATCTCGACAATATCCGTCGCAATGTTGAACGAGTCGCAATTGCCAATGACATCTCCTACCGGGCTTCTGAGCAATATTTTAACAGCAATCCAGCAGAAAGTCGTGAATCAAAAATTTATCTTCTGGCTTCAAAAATTAATGCCCTTGCCCGCGATAAATCACCTGAATCAGAAAGAGAAAAAGAGCGTAGAATTATTCAAGCATTGATCGTGAATATTTGGGTAAAAGAAAATTTTTCTGCAGCAGAAGAAAAAGAATTTTTGGAAAAATATCATAATCAGTTAAGTGAATTGGATCACGTCAATCGTATCGAGAGATTGCTGTGGGAGGGTAAGACAGAAGAAGCTGAGCGCATCAATAATTTTGTTAGCGAGGATTACCAAACTCTCTTCGCAAACATAACTGAATTAGAAAAACACCCTCCAAAACACCTAGATAAAATTTTTCATTCTGTGCCTTGGTCGCTGCAATCTGATGAACTCTTAACCTTTCGTCGCGTTGCCTGGTATCGCCTCAAAGACAGGGCTGATGATGCTATTGATCTTCTACTTACTCTGCCTAACGATTCTAAATTCCCTGAAAAATGGTGGAACCTGCGTCGCCTTTACGGTCGCGAAATGATTAAGCGGAAGAAATACAGACAAGCTTACAAGCTATTTTCTGAACATAATTTGCCAAAAAACTCTGCAGATTTTTGGGAAGCAGAATGGACATCTGGCTGGATCGCGCTGCGCTTTCTTGATAGACCAAAAGATGGCTACATTCACTTTGCCAATCTTTATCGCAACGTCACTCAACCAGTTACTTTGTCACGTGCAACTTACTGGCTTGGCATGGCTGCAGAAGCTGCAGGAGATAAAAAACAAGCAACTGAGTGGTACAAAGCTGGCACTAAATATCCGATTTTTTTCTACGGCCAATTATCAATTCACAAGCATCGCGTGATCGATCCGCTTGGCGCACAAAGCGATATTATTTTACCAAAAGATCCGGAAATCACTGGCAATGACATGACTATGATTTCACAAGCGCGCGCCGCGCAAGTTGCTTTTTTACTCGCGGTCACTGGCGACAAAGTAAATGCCGGAAAGATTTTTGAATGGATGGTAAATAACGCTAAGACTGACGGACAAATTAGCGTTGTTATGAAAATCGTAAATGAAATTGGTGACCGTCAAATCGATGCAAAAATCTCACGCATCGCTGCCAAACGAAATGTGTTTTTTATCAGAAATAAATTCCAGATTGTGAAGGAAATTGCTGATGATGAATATGCTCCTTTGGTGCATGCAATCGTTAAGCAAGAAAGTGGTTTTGCTCCAACGGCAGTAAGTCAAGTTGGTGCGATCGGCTTCATGCAATTGATGCCAGGAACTGCAAAATTAGTCGCGAAGGAACTTGGAATTGCTTACAACAAAGATAAGCTGGCCACCGACATTCATTACAATGTTCGCCTCGGATCATTCTACATTAAAAAATTAATCACTCGCTTCAATGGCTCAGAAATGCTGGCGATCGCTTCTTACAATGCAGGGCCAAATGCAGTGCAGCGCTGGATCAACGAATTTTACGATCCGCGTAAAGAGCAAGACGTCGACAAAGTGGTTGATTGGATTGAGCTCATTAC
>CANNMN010000055.1 GCA_947505885.1 Rickettsiales bacterium | reverse complement strand
CTCCTTCAGAAGTTTCTGCTGAGATCTTAAAACACTTAAAAAAACTCGCCGAAAAACAGCTAAAAACTGAGATCAAAAAAGCTGTTATTACTGTTCCTGCTTACTTCGATGAAACCGCAAAAAACGCGACGAAACTTGCAGCGAATTTGGCCGGCTTAGAAGTTTTGCGTCTAGTCAACGAACCTACAGCGGCCGCCCTCGCCTACGGTCTCGACAATGATGCAGAAGGCACTTACTGCGTTTACGATTTAGGCGGAGGAACTTTCGACGTGTCAGTTTTAAAAATGCAAAAAGGCATTTTTAAAGTACTTGGGGTTGCCGGAGATAATGCTTTAGGCGGTGATGATTTCGATGATTTGATTTCCAAACATCTTGGCGTGAGTCGCGCTGAAGCTAAGAAAATCAAGGAAGAACAAACTATTGATCAAACGGTCTTCGAAAAACTAATCTTCGAAAAACTCGAAAAAACTTTTACACTCACAAAAAATCTTCTCGATGATCTTGATCTTGAAAGCTCTGATATTAAAGGCGTCATCACAGTTGGTGGCTCAACTAGAATTCCTCTAATCAAGAAAAAACTGACAGAAATCTTTGGTGTAGAAAAAGTTTTGGATGAGATTGATCCAGATCGTATCGTCGCTGCTGGCGCGGCTTGGCAGGCTTACAACTTAAGTGGAAATTCTGAAAATCTTTTACTCGATGTTGTGCCACTTTCACTCGGAATCGAGATGATGGGCGGAATCGTCGACAAGGTTATTTTGCGTAACTCAACGATTCCGATGTCACTGACAAAAGAATTCACAACCTACGCTGATAATCAGAGTGGAATGAAGTTACACATCGTGCAAGGCGAGCGCGAATTAGCTGCTGATTGTCGTAGCTTGGCCAACTTTGAAATAAAAAAGATACCGGCGATGAAAGCTGGATTGGCACGTGTCGCCGTCACTTTCAAAATTGATGGTGATGGGCTTTTAACAGTTTCTGCAGAAGAAAAATTTACCGGCGAAAAACAGGAAATTTTAGTAAAACCAAGTTACGGATTAAGCGAAGATGAAGTGAAAAAAATGCTGCTCGACTCGCTACAAAATTCTAAAGCCGACATCTCGAATCGCTTATTAATTCAAACCATCACCGATTCAAATCACGACATCACGATCTTGCAAAAAGATTTAGAAAAATATGCGGGTGATGATAAAAAATTGATCGCAGAAAAAATTCAAAATTTAAAAAATCTAATCAAAGAAAAAGCCTCGCGTGACATGATTTTGGAAGCCAAAGAAGAGATGGAAAAAGCAGCAGAAAATCTAATTTTAAAAAAGGTGAATGCGGTTTTAGATAAGGGAATTGTTGGGAAAAGAATTGATGCGGTCTAGCTACTGCTCGAATCAAAGCCGTCTAAAATAAATCGATAAAATTAATCCACTCCAAAAACTTCTTCATCTCTTACCCAGCCTTTTTTACCCGATACCTCTAGGGCGCACCAGCCTTCGATACATTTTAAATAATCGCCAATCACATTATTTTCTAAACGAAAAATAACGCGGGATTTTTCGTTATTTTTTTTCTGTAAATTTACAAAACTCTTGGTTGTGCGAATCATTAAAGTGCGTTTTTTGGTGAGAAGACTTTGCATTACCCAACCACTTTGTCCTTCGTAATCTTTGATTTCATTCCAATTATCATATTCGCTGATAACATGTACCGGGATTCCTTTTAATTTGTAGATGAATTTGATTGGATAATTTTGTCCAGGGCCTGCACGAACATTGGTTTCGTTGGCTCGTAGTGAAGAAAAATAATTTACTTCATTAATTTTTTGGACGGCGTGAGATGGAGAAGAAAATATAAAAACCATAATAACTGTCATCTTAAGCGCAGCGAAAAATCTCGCGAAGAAAGGCCTCGTGAGATTTTTCGCTGCGCTTAAGATGAAGCAGGAATTATTTTTCATCTTTTCTCGATTTAGTTTCGTGAAATCTTTTTCCACCTTGAGCGATATTAGTTTGCTTGCCGCGAGATACAGCTAAGGCATCTTTTTCAACATCTTTTGTAATCACGCTTCCTGCGGCTATCACTGCATCGTCAGCGATTTCGACCGGGGCAACCAAGGCAGAGTTGGATCCAACAAAAACTCGATCGCCGATTTTAGTTTTGAATTTGCTATAGCCGTCATAGTTACAGGTGATAGTGCCAGCGCCAATATTAGCTTCGACTCCAATTTCAGAATCGCCGATATAACTCAAGTGATTAACTTTCGCGCCTTTTTTTAGATGTGATTTTTTGATTTCGACAAAATTTCCGATGCGTACATTTTCGGCAATTTTTGTGCCCGGACGAATTCTTGCAAAAGGTCCTACGGTCACGCCAGATGATATCTCGGCACCTTCGATATGTGAGAAAGATTTGATCTCAACATTCTTAGCAATCTCAACTTCTGGCCCAAAAAAAACATGTGGGTGAATGATAACGTCGTAAGAAATTTTGGTGTCATAAGAGAAATAAACCGAAGACGGATCAAGTAGAGTAACGCCAGAATCCATCATTTTTTTGCGAATTTGATTCTGTTTAATCTCACCAATTCTCGCGAGTTCAACACGTGAATTTACGCCCAGAACCTCTTCGAGTTCGGTTTTAATAAAAGTGCGTTTTAAGCCCATTTCACCTGCGATGGCAACGATGTCGGTTAAGTAAAATTCACCTGAGGCATTATTATTTTTTACCTGATCTAGAAGACTCTTAATTTTCTTACCATCGACCGCAACCACGCCAGAGTTACAGAGAGCGATTTTTCTTTCCTCATCAGTTGCGTCTTTGAACTCGACAATTCTTTCAAGATGACCTTTCGTATCAACAACTAAGCGACCGTAGGCATTTTCTTCTTCGTCATCAAAACCCAAAATACAGAGCGAAAAATCTTCTAACTTATCCGCCATTTTTTTTATGGTGACGTGATTTGTTAGAGGCGTGTCGCCGTAAAGAATTATGAGTTTTTGACCCAAATCATCCGTTAAGCTTCTCTTGCTACCTTCTTTTTCAAAAGAGGTAAGGCCTGTTAAAACGGCGTGCGCGGTGCCTTTACGTTCTTTTTGTAAAACAAAAGAAATCTTAACTTCTGGATGGGCAGCAAGAATTTTTTCTTCGAAATTTTTCATCTCTTCAGAAACAACGATCGTGATATTTTTTGGCTTCAGAGTCTTCGCTTCATCAATCACCAAATTTAACATTTCACGATTTGCAACTTTATGCAAAACTTTCGGCAAATCTGATTTCATGCGAGTGCCTTTGCCGGCAGCGAGAATAAGGATCGAAAGGTTATTGGTCATTTGATTATTTTTTAGAGAATAATGCGTGGGATCGTATTTTTTTAAGGGAAGCTAAGTCAAGAAGTCATGTCCTATGCCACCGTTTCCATGCCATTGCCACAAAAGCGGCGACATTGAAAAAAAGAAAAAGCACTAACGCTAGTAGCTAGATAAGCTTCGATAGTGATCCTGCATCAAAGGTAAATTGACATTTTTTTCTGCCGCGAATTTTAGAGCATTGCCGAGTATCGCTTCCAGCTCCATTTTTCTGCCCGCTTTGAAGTCGAGTAACATGCTCGTTAGTGCGGGATTTTTTCTTGCGGCTGTGACGTCGATTGTATCTTCAATAAAATCATCAGAAATTTCGTAACCATCTGCTTTTGCTAAAAGTTGAACTTCTAGCATCGCATCTCTAATCCAAAATTTGATCTCAGGATCATCGAGCATTTCTTTGGTATTGAGCTCGCCAGCTAAGACTGATATTGGGTTGAATGAGGCATTCCATAAAAGTTTTTTCCAGCGATCGAGTTGAATATTATCACTCAAAACACAAGGCACTCCAGATTTTTGCCAGAGATCAAACAGCTTCTGAGTTTTTTGCGGATCGGGATTTTGCTTTTCGCCGATGATAAGCTTTCCATTATCATCATGCTCAACCAAAGCTGGCTGCTCTTTTTTTACCGCAATAAAAGCGATGATGCTCAAAAGATGATGATTCGGAAATGCCTGCGCGAGATCTTTCTCGATAAAAATACCGTTCTGAATTATGGCGATTGAAGTCTCTGAAGTAAGAACTGGCCTGATTATATCGGGAAGAGAAATTTCTGGCAAAGCCTTGGTCGCGATTAAAATAAAATCTGCCTTTTCTTTAAATTCTTTGACATCGCGCAAGACTTGATGCGGCTTAAAAACAAAATCACCCCAAAGACTTTTTATCTTCATTCCGCCCTGTTTCACTTGCTCGTAATCTGACCTACAAACTACAGAAACCTCCGCTCCAACTTGCGATAATTTTGCTGCGTAAAGCCCGCCGATTGCGCCGGTGCCGATTGCTAAAATTTTCATTTTTGTTCATTCTTCGTTCTTTACGAGTCATGCCCGAGCAGGCGGGAATTCAAGAAAAGATTCTGAGCGCTTGTGAGCTCTGTTGAATTCCCGCCTACTAAGGGATATGACCTAAAGAGTTAATGCTTAGGCCAAGATTAGTTTGCCGCTTTGTTCACCAATTTATTCTTCGCAATCCACGGCATCATCGCGCGAAGTTTTTCTCCGGTTTCTTCGATTGGATGGGCGCGGCCTTTGGCGCGAAGGGCGTCAAAATTCTTTTTGCCGGTTTTATTTTCATTCATGAATTCTTTTACGAATTTTCCTTTTTGAATTTCGGTCAGAATTTTTTTCATCTCTTTTTTGGTTTTTTCGGTAACGATTCTTGAGCCACGAGTTAGATCGCCATATTCCGCCGTATTAGAAATCGAGTAACGCATGTTTGCAATTCCACCTTCGTAAAGAAGATCGACAATCAATTTCATTTCATGCAAACACTCGAAATAAGCCATTTCTGGAGCATATCCAGCTTCGGTCAAAGTTTCAAAACCCGCTTGAATCAAGGCTGTAACGCCACCACAAAGAACTGCTTGTTCGCCAAATAAATCAGTTTCGCATTCTTCTTTGAAGTTAGTTTCGATGACTCCTGATCGCCCTCCTCCAACTGCAGAAGCGTATGAAAGTGCTGTTTGCAAGGCTTTGCCCGATACATCTTGCGCAACCGCAACTAGACAAGGAACTCCACCACCTTTTACATATTCACCGCGAACCGTGTGTCCTGGTCCTTTTGGAGCGATCATCACCACGTCTAGATCTTTTCTTGGTTTGATTAGTTTGAAGTGAATATTGAGGCCGTGAGCGAAAGCAAGAGTTGCGCCTTTCTTCAAATTTTTCTTCAAATCCTGTGTATAAATTTCAGCTTGAAGCTCATCTGGAGTAAGCATCATCACAATATCAGCCCACTTTGCTGCTTTTGCATTTGTTAAAACTTCGAAGCCAGCATTTTGTGCTTTTGCAATTGAGGTTGATCCTTCGCGAAGAGCGATTTTAACTTCTTTTACACCAGAATCTCTAAGGTTCTGGGCGTGCGCGTGTGCTTGTGAACCGTAACCGATTACGGCAACTTTTTTATTTTGAATGATGCTCAAATCAGCATCGTGATCGTAGTAAACTTTCATTTTTTTGATTGTTTGTTTAGGGAGAAAGAAGCGGAGTTGGCAACTTATTGACGAGGTTCAACCTGTCAACCTGGCTCAAGCAGCAAAAAACTTACTTTTTTTATCGCTCCAATCTTTCAAAAATCTTACTTTAGAGACGCTTCGATATTTTGGCGCTTAGCTTTATTGATTAAGGCAGAAGGCTAGAGCTACCTAAGTAAGTTAGTTTCTTGTGGCGTTTTTTGCTTAGAGCGCTGGCGATGATTTATTTCATTTCTTGATTTGTACCTAAATAGAAATCTAAGAAATTTACCCCAATCGAGTAGCTTACTAATAAAAATCCACCACCCCAGTTCCTACGTCATACATTCCACTGACAATCGCAATCTTACCTTTCTTGTGTAGATCGTGAATTATTTTACTCTCTTTAGTAATTTGCTTGGCAACTCGTTCGACGTTAATTGCCGCGACTTTCTCGACTAAATCCAAATCATAAAATTGTTTACGACTTGTTTTAATCGTTTGCGCCACTTTGATTGCTGGTTTTATTTTTTTGAGCAGCCCTGTCAGTTTCCCCATTTCAACGTGATTGCAGGCGCCTTTAATTGCGCCGCATCCCGAATGTCCTAAGACCATTATTAATTTCGCTCCAGCGATTTCACAGGCAAATTCCATGCTGCCTAAAATGTCGTCATTGAGGACGTTGCCGGCAATTCGACAACTAAAAATATCTCCCAAACCTTGATCAAAAATTAACTCAGCGGAAGTGCGTGAATCAATGCAACTCAAGACAAAGGCGAAGGGATTTTGCCCATCAGAAGTGTCATTAACTTGTTTGAGTAAGTTGCGATTAACTTTAAGATTCTGCACAAAACGCGAATTACCTTCCTTCAATAATTTTATCGCAACCTCTGGTGTGATTGAGCTGCGCTCTTCTTTGGTTAAAGAAGCCTCGTCGCTTTTTCTTACGCGGCAAAGCAAGGAAATCACGATTCCAAGACCCACTCCTTCGATCAAATTAAAAAAAACTACACCAAAAATCGTCGCAAAAAAAGGAACAAATTCGTGCCAACCTAAGCGGTACATTTTCTTAAATAATGCCGGTTTAGCTAATTTGTAACCAAGAACGAGAAGAATACAGGCAAGGCTGGCTAGTGGAATCATGTTGAGGAATTCCGGAATCGCCAAGACGGCAATAAGTAGTAAAAAACCGTGAAGAATTGTTGATTTTTTTGTCTTTGCGCCGAAAGAAATATTCGCACTACTGCGCACAATTACTTGCGTAATCGGCAAGCCACCGAGAAATCCGGTAATAATATTTCCAAGACCTTGCGCCTTCAATTCGCGATTAGTGTTAGTAACGTGATGCGCTGGATCGAGATTGTCTGCAGCCTCAACTGAAAGAAGAGTTTCAATACTTGCGGTCACCGCCAAAATCAGCGCTACCGCGTAAACGTGAGAATTTTTTAACGCTGAAAAATCAGGAAAAATAAAGAGTGAAAAAAATTCAGAAAAACTTTTTACCACAGGAATTTGTACAATGTGGTGGGCGTCGAGTTGCAAATATTTATTCATTACCACACCAGCAACGACGATAATTAGTGGCCCTTGCAACATTTTAAAAAAGCGATGACGACGTGATAAAATTCCGTCCCACAAAATCAAAATCGTTATTGAGATTAAGCTCACCATTGTTACTGCCGGAGTTAGGTAATCCAAAGCGTTTTCGAGATTTGACAAATTATTTTGTGAAAGAAATTCTTCAAAATCTCCGACGATTTCTGGATTGTAACCAAGTGCGTGCGGAATCTGTTTGATTACAATAATTACACCGATGCCCGCGAGCATTCCTTTAATGACTGAAACAGGAATGTAGTAGGCAATGGTGCCGAGTCGCATGTAGCCCATTACCGCTTGAATCATGCCGGCGAGAATAGTTGCGACAAGAAAATTTTCGAACGAGCCAAGCGAAAGAGAATAAGTTAAAACAATCGTCACCAAACCAGCAGCCGGACCAGAAACGCCAAAGCGCGAACCGCTTGCCATTCCAACAACAATCCCGCCAATAATTCCAGAAATAATTCCAGAAAATAGTGGCGCGCCAGAAGCAAGGGCGATGCCAAGACAAAGAGGAAGTGCAACGAATAATACAACAATACTCGCCGGAAAATCGTAGCGCAGAGTGGTTAGAAATTTTTTCATGAAATTGAAATTTTATGCTTGGAGCGGAAGGAAATATTTCTACTCAACCTTCCGCTCCATTTTTTAATTTAGTAAAAATTTACTTCACCAGTAGAGACGCTGTATATTCCGCCAGCAATTATAATTTCGTTATTATTAAGCATATCGCGAAGGATGCTGCTTCTTGCGAGAATTTCTTTCGAAACTTGCTCAACATTCGTCTCTGCAACTTTTTCGATAAAATTACCTTCACCAGAATTGTTGGATTTCACCTCTTCAATTGCTGGTTTTATTTTATTCAAAAGGCCGGTCAAACTT
>CANNMN010000054.1 GCA_947505885.1 Rickettsiales bacterium | reverse complement strand
GAACTTTACGGCGCGGGAGATCGCAACTCTTTCGTTTTTACGGTTAGTGACGCGTTTATCTTGAGTCACAAAGACTCCCTTCCTGACAAACAAACTCCAAAAATTACCCAAGCTGAAGCTGCTCTTTTAATAACTTTACTCAAAGAAAAAAAATTCTGCTTAGACGAAGATAGCTCGCCTCTTTTTGAAATAACCTCGCGCCAAGAAAAAATATTTGATGCCACCTTTGCCCACCTGATTGAAGAGAATTACAAAGCTCGTCCACTAGCACCGAAAATGTATTTTGGTAAATGCCGATCGCAAAAATAAACAAATCTTCACAGCCGAAAGTTGTCTGATCGGAAGATTTGTTAAAACAAATTGACAAAATATCGCAGCTATTTTGTAAAGCTAACCCAGAAGTCTCTTGGGCGCAACCAAGAGACTTGGTTTTCCATTTTAATTCAAAATTTTTTATGAGCAAATTATCTTTATGGAGAAATGCCGCAAAACTTGGTAGTCAGTTCACAAGAGAATTCGCAACTCTGCCAAAAAGTATGTCGGTACTGGGTATTGGGCTTGAGGGAAGTATGGGAAGTTCGGTGATAAATCCAAATTTACATTTTCTTCAAAGTAGGGGCGATACTTTTCATATCCTGGGAAATAGTGTTAAGCTTCCAAGAAAGGATGGAATAAAATGCTTCTATGCTAATTCTGATAATAGAGCAGAAAGAATGCCTCAGAAAGGCCTCGTCTATGATTTAATCATATATTCTGCTAAGCCGGATCAGATTGATGCGCTGCTAGGGAAGTGTGCAGAAAATGGCAATATAGGCGAGAATACAGCAGTCGCATCAGTTGCTGCTGGCGTTACTAAAGCTGGGATCAAAAGGGCTTGTAAAAACTTGACCGACCAAATTATTCGTTTGATGCCTAATAAACTTGCTGACGTTGAAATGTCTGCGACAACTTACACCACGTCCGGTAGTGTCGAAGAAGATAAGCTTGATTATATTTTGGCTCTTTTTTCTAAGGTGGGCAAAACCTTTGCTGCTGAAGAAAGTGAAATGAATAAAAATACCGCCCTTGCTGGTAGCGGTCCGGCATCTCCATGGTCTATTTATAAGATTATGCAAGAAGCTCTGCGGGTTAACTGTGGCTTAAGTGATGAAGAATCTCGTGGTTTAATCATAAAAGTTGCCAAGGAGTTTGATGATCTCAAATACGAAGTTAGGTCTGGGTCAAAGGTTGATGAGGCATTAAAACATGTGAGAGGCGGATCAATGAAGACCGCAAGAGCAATGATTGATGCTTCTGCTAAAGGCTTAGGTAGTGAACATGCTCAAGAAGAGCGTGAGCAGTTAGTAGCTGGAATTCTTATGCAAGTGCGTGGATCAAAGATTAGAGGAGCCGCTTCTATCGGAATTGATCCGGCTATGGCTGGCTCCATAGTAAGAGATTTGATAGTTGGTACGGCTATTGCGAGCGAGAGAAGTGGAGAAGATTTTGCAGTGTCTGCCGAAAGTGTTACTAGTCGTAACGGCACAACTAGAGCATTACTAGGACACTTACTCTGTGATAAAGGAGACGGTAAGGGTCATGATTTTGATGACATCTATGCCAGAGGTATGCAGGCCGCCGTCCAAAGAGGTGCAGAAATGGGCGATAGTGTGCAATATGCAGCAAATAAATTTGCGCAGGAGCTCAGTGCTAATGAAAAATCTCCTGAAAAAATAGAGGCAGCTAGGGGTGCGGTTGTTGTTGCATATAATCAGGCTAGATCTGCTTTAAAACTTACGGCAACAGAAAAATCAGTTAATGATTCTTCTGTTACTCAACGGCAAATTTCATCATTACAAAATCCCGAAGGATCCAAGCTTGATCACAGAGAGAAGAGTATAGAGAAATAATTTTTTACCCTGAATTTAATCCGCAATGCGGCAAGCTCAAACCTTCCTGGATTGCGGATTTTTTTGCGCCTTATTTCCTCACGAGCTACATCCATTTTAAATTCAAATATCTCTTATCTTTGTCAAAAACAGCAATAATCCTCTTCAATCTCGGTGGTCCGAATAATTTAGAATCGGTAAAGCCATTTCTCTTTAATCTTTTCAACGATCACGCAATCATCAAATTGCCTCAGCCCCTGCGTTTCACGCTGGCAAAATTGATCTCGGCTTTGCGCTTTCCCAAGGCAAAAAAGATTTACGAATCGATTGGGGGCTCATCTCCCCTACTTTCTTTCACTAATTCCCAAGCCCACGCCCTTGAGCATGAACTTTCATTCTTCGGAAATTTTAAGGTTTTTATCTCAATGCGTTACTGGCATCCATTTGCTTCCGAGGTGATAAAAAAACTTCACGATTACTCTCCTGATCAAATCGTTTTACTGCCGCTTTATCCGCAATTCTCGAGTGCAACTTCGAATTCTTCTTTGGAGGATTTTTTACGCAGATTGCCTCGCGAAACCAAAGCTAAAGTAATTTGCTGTTACCCAACCGATCCAGATTTCATCTTGGCTCACACCAACTTAATCAAACAAAAAATTGTCGGACAAAATTTCTCCGAACTACGTTTTTTATTTTCTGCCCACGGTTTGCCGCAAAGTTTAATTGACGACGGCGATCCTTACGTTTCTCACGTTGAAAAAAGTGTTGCTGAAATCGTAAAAAATTTTCCCAAGGAAATGGATTTTCGTATTTGTTATCAATCAAAAGTCGGCCCAAAAAAATGGACTTCACCTAACCTAGAACTCGAGCTTAATCGAGTTGTTCTCGATAAAAAAACCCCAGTAATTGTGCCGATTTCTTTCGTTGCCGATAATTCCGAAACTCTTTTTGAGCTCGATATTCTTTACAAAGATTTTGTCGCAGATTTAGGTGTAAAAAAATATCTCCGCGTCTCAACTCTAAACAGTAGCGGTATCTTCATCAAAAGCCTGGCTGAGATTTGCAAAAATGCCATAAAAGACGATTCAGCTAATGTTTTTTGTGGTAAAAATCCGCAAAGAATTTGCGAGAAAAAATTTAAATTTTGTCCAAATCAAAACTATCGCGAAGCGTGATTGCTGTTGATGTAGTAACCAAAAATAAAAAGTGGGTAGGCAAGGAAAAATTCGTTGAAAGACTTGCTAAAAAACTTATTTCTTTAGTTAAGTCTGATGCACAAGAGCTCGCTATTTCTCTAGTCTCTGACCGCCAAATGAAAAAAATTAATTTTCAATTTCGCGATAAAAATAAACCAACAAATGTTTTGTCTTTTCCGGCTTTTGACCGCTTATTTTTGGGTGACATTGTGATTGCTTACGAAACTCTTGAGCGCGAAGCAAAAGAGCAAAAAAAGAAATTCAACGACCACCTTACCCATCTGATTTTGCACAGCATCCTTCACCTTCTTGGTCACGATCACGAAGAAGAAAAAATGGCGCAGAAAATGGAAAAATTAGAAATTAAAATTCTCAAACAACTCGACATCGAGAACCCCTACAAATGACAAAACGCAAATCAAGTTTCCTCTCTAATTTTCTCGGTAAAAAAACTAAAAAATCTTTCGCCTCGGCAATTTCTCACGTGGTGGAAAGTTATGAGAATACCGGACTTATCAGCTCAGAAGAAAAAAAGATGTTAAAAAATGTTATCGCTTTTGGTGACAAAAAAGTTGCAAGCGTGATGACGCCGCGCTCAGACATTGTTTCCGTAAATCAAGAAGCTGATTTAACCGAGATCAAGAGAATAATCACCGCTGACGGCCACACCCGCATTCCAGTTTTTAAGAAAGATTTCGACAATATCGTCGGATTTATTCACAGCAAAGATTTGGCAAAATTTGTTGGCGACAGTGACGAAGATTTCTCTCTAATAAAAATTTTGCGTAAAATTCTTTTTGTCCCAGGCTCGATGAAGCTCCTCGACGTGTTGTTTCGCATGCGCATGGCGCAAGTTCATGTCGCAATCGTACTTGATGAATTTGGTGGTATCGATGGTTTGGTAACGATCGAAAATTTAGTGGAAGAGATTGTGGGCGAGATTGAAGACGAGCATGATTTACCAACCGAGGATACATTTTCTCGCGTGCGTAAAATCGGTGAAAATAAATTTGAATTTGGCGGTCGCGTTGAAATCGAAAAATTCGAAGAGGTGCTGCAAAGAAAAATTGAGCGCGATGATGATGAGTTCGCAACCGTTGGCGGCTTTGTGTTGACGCTGTTCAATCAAGTGCCTGAGATCGATCAGAAAATTGAACGAGGCGGGCTGAAGATCAAAATAATCGATGCTGACGAGAGGGCGGTAAAATTAGTAGAAGTGGTGGCGAGTTAAAATTTCTCTCAACTAGCAACCTCAATCACAATTAATTCAGTCCCTCTCGTGCGAGTCTTTGATTTTGCTAGTTTAAGAAAAAGATTAATTTTTTTAGGCTCAAGAAAATTTTATTTTAACCAGCACTAGCAAGCTTTGCGGACGGCTTTTATCTTTTGCTAATCTCAACGTAATCCCTGCTAACTTCTCCAGTATAGAGCTGGCGTGGTCTGCCGATCTTGAAGGCTGGGTCTTCAATCATTTCTTTCCATTGAGAAATCCAGCCAGCAGAACGAGCAATAGCGAAAATTACCGTGAAGAGATTTGCCGGAATTCCGAGCGCCTTGTAAATGATTCCAGAGTAGAAATCGACATTCGGAAAAAGTTTGCGCGAGACAAAATACTCGTCATTCAGCGCAATTTTTTCGAGCTCAACAGCAATGGCCAGAAGTGGATCATTCTTAATCCCAAGCTCAGCCAAAACCTCGTCACAAGACTTTTTCAAAACCGCAGCGCGTGGATCATAATTTTTATAAACACGATGTCCGAAACCCATCAGGCGGAAGGGATCATTTTTGTCTTTTGCGCGCGCAATGAATTCTGGAATGCGATCTTTCGTGCCAATTTCTTGCAACATCTCGATCACCTCTTCATTCGCACCGCCATGTGCAGGGCCCCAAAGTGAAGAAATTCCTGCGCCGATGCAGGCAAATGGATTGGCTCCAGAAGAGCCGGCAAGACGCACTGTTGAAGTCGAAGCATTCTGTTCGTGGTCGGCATGCAAAACAAAAATCATCTCCATCGCCTTGGCGATTGTTGAACTTACCCTGTGTGGATAATTTGGTTTGTCGAAAAGCATGTGTAGGAAGTTTTCGCCAAAACCATATTCCTTATTTGGATACATGATTGGTTCGCCGATCGAGTATTTGTAAGCCATCGCTGCGAGAGTCGGCATCTTGGAAATAATTTTGTAAACCACGTCCATGCGACCTTCTGGCGTGTGAACGTCCATTGTTTCATGGTAGAATGCAGAAAGAGATGCAACCGATCCAACCAAGATGGCCATTGGGTGCGCGCGTCTTGGAAAGCCACGAAGAAGAATGTTAATTTGCTCGTGAACCAACATGTTGCGAATAATGCCGCTTCTGAATTCGCGATATTGTCCGGCGTTTGGCAATTGGTGATTTATTAACAAATAAGCCACTTCAAGAAACTCACTTTTCTTTGCCAATTCTTCGATCGAATAGCCGCCATGCCTTAGAACGCCTTGGTCGCCATCGATGAAGGTAATTTTAGATTCGCAAGAAGCGGTAGATAAAAATCCTGGATCGTAAGTGAACATTCCGCTTTCTTTGTAGAGCGCCGAGATGTCGATTACATCTTGTCCTGCTGAGGCTTTATGGATAGGTAGAGAAATTTCTTTGCCATTTGGGAGCGACAATTTAGCGGATTTGGACATAGATTTTTGATTTAAGATTTGAGAGTTTGTCGGCTTCCTAAATGCCAAAATGTTAATGTTAAATGGTTAATTCCTTAGGCTTCAAAAAATCAGAAAAAGATACCCGAGTTGTTGTTGCCATGTCGGGAGGTGTCGATTCTTCTGTTGTTGCCTGTTTGTTGAAAGAACAAGGCTACGATGTTATCGGCATCACTTTACAACTTTACGACATGGGCGATGCGCTGAAAAAAAAGAATGCCTGTTGCGCCGGCGTCGACATTTATGACGCTAAAAATATTGCCGAAAAATTTGATTTTCCGCATTACGTTTTGAACTACCAAAATCTTTTCAAAGAGTCGGTGATTGATGATTTTGCCGATTCTTACTTGCAGGGTGAAACGCCAATTCCCTGCATTAAATGCAATCAATCGGTAAAATTCCGCGATCTGCTAAAGGTAGCGCGCGACCTTGGCGCAGAATGCCTTGCGACTGGTCATTACGTGCGCAGATTAATCGGAAAAAATGCTGAAGCAGAAATGCACAAAGCTGTCGATGACGACAAAGATCAGAGTTATTTTTTATTCGCGACAACAAAAGATCAGCTCGAATTTTTGCGCTTTCCACTCGGCGAAAATAAAAAAGAAAAAACACGCGAAGAAGCTCTGCGCTTAGGTTTAACCGTGGCTAATAAGCCTGATTCACAAGATATTTGTTTCGTGCCAAATGGTGATTACGCCGAAGTAATCAGGCGTCACCGCCCTACGGCCTTCAGGCCTGGCAACTTCATTCACATCGAAACAAAAAAGATTTTAGGCCGACATGAAGGTATTATTAATTTCACTTTGGGCCAAAGACGAGGCCTTGGCATCTCTAATCCTGAGCCACTTTACGTGGTTAAGATTGAGCCAGTAGAAAATGTAGTTTTTGTCGGCGAAGAAAAATTTTTGCAGAATCGAAAATTCAAAATTCGTGACTTGAACTGGTTTTCTGAAATATTGCCGGGTCAAGAGATTCAAGCTTGCGTGCGCCTTCGCTCAAATCACGAAGAAGAACCAGCAACAATAAAAATTTTAGAAAATGGCAACGCAGAAGTTGAAATGAAGTCAATGACGCGCGCGATTACACCTGGTCAAGCATGCGTGATCTACCAAGATTCTCACGTGCTTGGCGGCGGCTGGATAACTAAAGAAATCGAGTAAACACACCCGCCAGTTGAGCCAAGTCGAAACCTCTCTCCGCCGGTTGAGCGAAGTCGAAACCTTTAGAATAAGACTCTAGAGTTTTCAACGCTTGGCTGCGATTGGATAATAAGAAATCGAGTAAACACACCCGCCGGTTGAGCGAAGTCGAAACCTCTGGAGTCTTATTCAAGAGGTTTCGACTTCGCTCAACCGGCGGGTGTTTTATTAAAAAAACTAGAAAAAAATGTCTGAAAAAAAACTTCCCCTAAATGTCCCATTCAAAAAATTTTCTGAATGGTTTGAAAAAGCTGGCGCAACAAAAGAAATTATCGAGCCAACGGCGGTCTGCCTTGCAACCGTTTCTGAAAATGGTCACCCTTCGTCACGAATGGTTTTGCTAAAAAATTTCGACGAGCGCGGTTTTTGTTTTTTCACAAATTTAACCAGTCGCAAAGGCAAAGAACTTTCGCAAAATCTCAATGTCGCACTTTGTTTTTACTGGGGAATTCTCGGTCGCCAAATTCGCATCGAAGGCGCAGTTGAAAAAGTTTCGATCGAAGAAGCTGACGATTATTTTGCCTCACGTCGTCGCGGCAGTCAGATCGGCGCCTGGGCTTCTAAGCAATCGCAAGAGATGAATGAGTGGAGCGAATTCGACGAGCGCATCAAAAAAATTTCTGAAGATTTCGAAGGTCAAGAAATCCCCCGTCCACCTTTTTGGTCGGGTTTTCGTATAGTTCCAAAGCGAATCGAATTTTGGGAAGATGGTGAATTTCGCATCCACCGTCGCGAAGTTTTCGAGCGCGAAATTGATGGCTGGAAAGTGAAAAAAATTTATCCTTAACCCGCGGATTTGCTGCTCAAAATACAATTTTGAGCACCGTGCTCAAAATCTTTTTTCGATCCTCGCCTGTGCGGGGATTCAGAAAAAACCCACCACACTACACCACAAATGCACATCTACATCCTAGCCAGTAAACGCAACGGCACCCTCTACACTGGCGTCACCAAAGACTTAGAGCGCAGAATCGTCGAACACAAAACCAAACTCCTCCCCGGATTCACAGAAAAATATGAAGTAACAAAACTAGTCTATTGCGAAGAAATCCCCGG
>CANNMN010000053.1 GCA_947505885.1 Rickettsiales bacterium | reverse complement strand
TGGGCTAGAATGTGTAGTTGTCGTCGATGAAAAGCCGGCGGCGATTTTATATTTTCGTGATCAGCCACGTAACGAGAGCAATCCTTTTATCAAACATCTTGGGCCGAATCACAATTTTAAAAAAATTATTTTGCTTTCTGGTGATCGCGATTCGCAAGTTACCTATCTTGCCGAGGCTCTTGGCATCAAGCATTACTTCTCTTCGCAAACTCCCGAGCAAAAGTTAGAAATTGTTAGAAATGAAACCAAACAAGCGCCAACTCTTTTTATGGGCGACGGAATTAATGATGCGCCTGCGCTAATGGCTGCAACGGTTGGAATTGCTTTTGGTAAACAAAATGTAGTTACTTCTGAATCTGCGGGCGTAGTCATTTTGGAAAGTAATTTACTTAAGCTCGACCAGCTAATTCACATCAGTGAATCAATGCGGAGAATCGCGTTGCAAAGCGCAGTTGGCGGAATGTTGTTTAGTGTAGTTGGAATGGGATTCGCTGCCGCGGGCTTAATCACGCCGGTCGCAGGCGCACTGCTGCAAGAGGTAATCGATGTTGTTGCGATTCTTAACGCGCTGCGCCTAACCTGGATAAGAGAAGTGAAATCGGATGTCGCTTAATTTAAACCGTTAAAACCAGTGAGCCCATTGTCTTGCGACTTTCTAAATCCTTGTGTGCTTTGGCCACATCTTGGAATGGGTAAGTGGTAATTTTTGGTTTCAAAATTCCCTTGGTTAATGCGGCAAAAACTTCATTCGCAGCAAGAACAAGCTCAATACGATTAGCTTTGTAAAGCGCTAGAGTAGGGCGAGTTAAGTAGAGTGAATTGAGAAGTAAGCGATTAAGATCAAGTTTTTCTGTAGCGCCAGAAGATTCGCCGAAGCTTACGCACATACCCAGCTGCAACAAGCATTCTAAAGATTTTTCTAAAGTATCTTTTCCAACCGAATCGTAAACCAAAGCAACGCCAGAGTGATTGGTGATATTAGAAATCTGTTCAACAAAATCTGTAGTTTTGTAATTAATGACGTGATCGCAGCCAATTCCTCTGGCAAAAGATATTTTTTCATCTGAGCCAACAGTGCCAAATACTTCTAAACCAAGATGCTTAGCCCATTGGCACATTAAGTGACCAAGCCCTCCAGCGGCAGCGTGAATGAGAACTTTTTTAACGCGTGCTGCAATGTAAACGCGATGAAGCAAAGTGTGCGCCATCAAACCTTTAAGCAAAGAGCCGGCAACTTGCACGTCACTTAATTCTTTCGGCGGAACAACTAGATGATGCTGATTAATTACGCGTTTTTCAGTGTAAGCGCCAATGCCACCAGTAGCGTAGGCAACACGCTCTCCTACTTTGTAATCGGTCACGCCTTCGCCAACCAATTCAATAATTCCGCAGGCTTCCATGCCAAGAATGGCGGGAACTTTGTCGAGTTTGAATTGGCCGCGACGAAAGCAGACGTCGAAAAAATTTACGCCGATCGCAGTTTGTTTAATTAATACTTCACCTTTTTTTGGTTTTTGATCTGCGACTTTTTCGATTTTAAAGCTGCCGCCAGAGCTATTTAGAACAATTGCTTGCATTGTTTTTGTGTGTTTTTGAATTTTAGAAGAGTGAAGTTAATTCCAATTGGGCCCTACTCAAATGCAACATCAAAATCTTTTTGTTTTCGACATCGAAACAATTCCCGATTTAAACGCGGCAAAAAATTTACTAGATTCGCCAGATGGTTCGTTGAGTCAATTGCGCGAGGGTTTGGTAAAATACCATCTTGACCTTACCGACCAAAAAAATTCTTTTTTGCGCCAGCCATTTCATCAAGTTGCAGCAATTAGTTTTTTAGAAGCAGAGATCGTGCGCGATTTTAGCGGACAAGAATTTTATCGCTTAATTGATATTCGTTCTGGTGGTGATTTACTTAGCTTAGAAGCTGATTTAGTGCGCGGATTTTTTGCTCATCTCAAGAAAAATTTTTCCCGTTTAGTAAGTTTCAACGGCAAAGGGTTTGACCTTCCGGTGCTAAAATATGCAGCGATGAAAAATGAAGTTGAGGCTTCGTGGCTCTATAAAAAAGGCGACAAGTGGAACAATTATTCTCAACGCTATTCTCTGGATTGGCATTGTGATTTGGTCGATGCTTTTTCTGATTTTGGCGCTTCCGCAAAAGTTAAAATGAACGAACTTTGTGCTGCATTTGGCTTGCCTGGAAAACTCGGCGTTGATGGCTCGCAAGTCACTCAAATGTTCGACGATGGTAAGCTGCAAGAGATTCGCGATTATTGCGAAACCGACGTGATTAACACTTACTTGCTCTACCTAGTTTACCAACATCATAACGGCACTCTCTCGAAAGACTCCTTCTTCAAATGTAAGGAAAATTTACGCGAATTTTTGGAAGCAAGATCGAAAGAAAAAAAACACTTCAAAGAATTTTTAGAAGCCTGGGAATAAATCCTCTCTCTGCCGTGATTCTTGATTTCTTGTTCGAAGCAGATCTCGCACGTTAATTTCTTTTTAACATGAAAATAAGATTGGATCAGAAGATCTCTTCTTGGATTATGAATGGGGTTAATAAACCCCAAAGATGTAATTATTGAACAGTGTAAAAACTCAAGCGCACTTCTCTTCTTTTTTGACACGTCACCCCTTACAGACCCTTTATTTCTCTACATTCAGAAAAAAAGATAAATCACTGCCGCGGCGGCAGTGATTCAAAATTATGACAGAATTTTTGCTCTGAAAATTTCGATTAAATCCTCGTCCATCTCGCGAATTTCTTGGCGTTCGAAATTATTTAGAGCTTCAGAAATTTTCTCTAAATTTATCTCGCCAATGGCAGAAATTCCGTCAGAGCCGATGATTTTTTTATTACGAATCCAGACCAATTCATCGACTAAGTTTTTTTGTAGAAATTGTGTCGCGACATTTTGACCACCTTCGACAAGAAGCGAATTTACGCCTTCTAAGCAAAGTTGTTTTAGAATATCTTCGAGCTCTCCGCTAAAATTTTTGTGACTTAAAATTATTATTCTTGGCGAAAATTCTTCGAGGCCAGGAAGTCTGCAATCAAGGCGTGGATTGTCTTTTGCTGCAGTGTTGGCGCCAACTAAGATTGCATCATTTTTGGCGCGAAGAAAATGAGCGAAGTCGCGTGCTTGGTCGGAGGTAATCCATTTGCTGTCGAAATTTTTGGTAGCGATTTTGCCGTCTAAACTTGTGGCGAGTTTTAAAGTTACGAAGGGTCTGCCTAGTTTTTTGGCGGTGAAAAATCCCCGATTAATTTCTTGCGCTTCTTTTTCTAAAATTTTGTCCCACGGACCACAATTCACCTCAATGCCGGCTTCGCGTAGTTTGGCGATTCCATTTCCGTTGACGCGCGAATCAGGATCTTGCGTTGCGATTACAACTTTTTTGAATTTATTTTTAATGATCTCATCAGCGCAAGGTGAGGTTTGACCAAAGTGAGAGCAAGGCTCAAGCGTTACGTAAAGAGTTGCTTCTTCTAAAATTTTTTTTTCGGTAATTTTGTCGATGGCAATTTTTTCGGCGTGCGGTCTGCCTCCGCGAGCAGTTATGCCGGAAGAAATTATTTTTCCCTCATGAACAATAACGCAACCCACAACTGGATTTGGTGAGGTTCCGCCAAGATTTCTTTGTGCCAATTTGAGTGCGTAAGAAATAAATTTTTGATCAGAGTTTGTTGTCATATTGATTCTAGTGTTTTCATGAATAGGTTGCCGCGCCGCATGTAATTGAGCGGTTTAAAGAGAAAATTAATAAATGAAAATACAGCGCATCGCCGCTACATACCTGCTTCTTTGTCTCGCTTCATGTAGTTATAATCCTCCTGTTTACGATAGTTACGATCAAGTTCCAGCTCAAGCGCCAATGCGAGCGCCAATTCAGGCGCCGAGCCGTCAAGTTAATCCAAATTATTATCGTCAAGATCAGCAACAGCAACCTTACCAGCAGCCTAATTATCAGCAGCAGCCTTACCAACAAAATCCATACGAACAGAATCAACCGCAACAAGGTGGTTCACGCAATTATTCTAACCCTTACGATATTCCGCCTACGCCTTATTATGGTTATGATGCTGATCAATATTACGTTCCGCCGACCAACTACGGAACTGAACCTTATCATCAAAGTATTACGGAAAAACATTGATAAGACGCAAGATTTCACCTCGATGCTTACATAATTAACCACGCAACCGATCTCTCTCGCTAAAATTCATAAAACAGAGCCAAATTAATCAATTTTTACTCGTGATGAAGTGAGGAGATAAATTACCATCGTTAAAATTTATCTAACAAAAAAGCCCGGCTCCAAAAAATTTCAGAGCCGGGCTTTTTTAGTTTTGCGATCTCAAGAAATTTTATCTCGAGTAAAATTCTGTAATGAAGTGAGGTTGCATTTCGATTGGATAAGGCACTTCAGCGAAAGTTGGTTTTTCAGTCAATTTTGCAGAAAGCGCATCTTTATCGAGCATCATGTAACTAGGGATGTCGCGTTCCATTTTTTGTTGCGCATCTAAGACTAGAGCTAGTGAACGAGATTTTTCGCGCACTTGAACAACATCTCCGATCTTAACTTTGTAAGAAGCGATATTCACGATTTTGCCGTTAACTGTAACATGTTTGTGACTGACAAATTGTCTTGCCGCAAAAACTGTCGGTACGAAATTTGCGCGATAAACAATAACATCGAGCCTTGATTCTAAAAGACCTACGAAGTTTTCGCTAACGTCACCTTTTGATTTTTCAGCAAGAGAGAAAGTGTTGAAAAACTGTTTTTCAGAAATGTTGCCGTAATAGAACTTCATTCTTTGCTTAGCTTTAAGCTGAGTTCCGTAGTCACTGGTTCTGCCTTTTGATGAAGCGCCGTGCTGTCCAGGTTTGTAGTTACGTTTTAGGTAAGGATCTTTTGCTTGACCCCAAAGGCTGCCGCCAAGTTTTCTGCTAAATTTTTTCTTAGCATTTACGCGTTTAGTCATTGTCTAAATGTGTTGATTTTACTGCTTCCATTGGTCTTTTAGGATGTCTTGTTTGCCCTAAAAAATTCTTCAAAAACATGACGTTTTCAAAAAGGAAAAAAGTGAGAGATTGGCATCTTTAAGATTGAGATTAGGTTGTCAACTCGATGGTTAATAGAGGGTTTCTGGGATTTTGAGGAAGAGCTCGGATTCGCTTAAAACCTTTCCAAGTCAGATAAAAATCTGTTTAGCGATCGAAGAAAAAATCAGAGACCTTCTGATCGCGCTTAAGAAATAACTACAGTTTAGCTGGTTTGGCATAGTGGCCTAAAATTCTACAGGAGTTTTTGAGATGGAATCCATCAATCTCAGTCACGCCATTTTTGTCACAAACCAAAGTAATGTCATTATTCGATTTTTCAGGTTCTTTGGCGGCGATGGCGACTAGTTTTATTTCGGATTTTGCGACGAAAGGGATTTGTGTAAAAACGCATAAATGTTCAGGAAGAATTTTCCACCACTCTTCTTTGTGATGCGGCGGTAATGCGAAAATTCCGATCAGAGCTTCTTCATTTTCGAGTGCATAAATTACATCTTTGGCTTTTTTGAAATGAGTAATGGGCACTTCGGAATTGTAATATTCGCGCAGAAGAATTTCTTGCTCTGGATGTTGAGATGCGATGTGAAGTGGTTGTTCGTACATGTTCGCAGCGGTGATTAATTTACGCCAAATATCTACAACTAAAGATTTTGGTAAGTTTTTGCCGGATTTTTTGAGTAAATTTTTAATCATGTCAGCCTCGCGAGCCGAGCGAATAAAGAATTTTATATCATCTTTTTTCTTCAGCGCTCCAACTCTTTTCACTACTTTCATTCTTTGTTTGAGTAGAGAAATTAGCTGCTCATCAATTGCATCAATTTCTTTGCGAAGATCTTTTAACATGAAATTTTTAGTCGGCGTGAAAGAATTTTAAAGTTGAGAAAATAGTTTTTTTAGTACAAGAAAAACCACTAAATTTATGCCAGAAGTCGGACAAAATATCGTTAAACATAAAATCAGATACGATCTCGAAATCATTGCTGATTTGATCAAGCCAAAATCAAAAGTCTTAGACATTGGCTGCGGCAATGGTGATCTTTTGCAATTCCTCGTCAGAGAAAAAAATATCGACGGGCGCGGTTTAGAAATTTCGCAGACACAAGTCAGTAAAGCCTTGATGCGTGGACTCTCAGTTATCCACGGCAATGCCGAGAACGATTTAAAGATCTATCCAGATTGTAGCTTTAATTATGCAATCTTGAGTCAAACAATTCAAGCTACGCACCGACCAAGAGAAATTCTCTATGAGATGTTGCGCATTGCAGAATTCGCAATTGTTTCACTGCCAAATTTTGCACATTTTAAAAATCGCTTACATCTTTTATGCAAAGGTACGATGCCAGTGAATAAAGCTATTCCATTCGAATGGTACGAAACTCCGAATATTCATTTTTGTTCAATTCGTGATTTCGAGAAGATTTGCAAAGAGTTAGAATTTCAAATTGAGAAAAAGATTTTCCTAACAGCGCGGCACCGCTTAATAAGCTTCTTCGGACATGAAAAGATCGCCAATTTTTTCGCTGAATATGGCATTTTTCTGATCTCAAAAAAAGAATTTTCTCAGACCTTGCAGGAAAAATTTGCATTTAAGAGGTCTCTAAACCTAGCTTTGTCTGGCTCCCCGCGCCCAGTTTATCCTAAAAAAATTCACGAATGAGAAAAAATTTCTTACTAGCGCTGGTATTTTTTACCTCTTGCGTCGGAGACAATGAAGATAGACGCAATGTTAGATTCGAGGAGCATGCTAATAAAATAGATGCTCGTTACGTTAGGCCTTCTGAGTCAATGCAGGTCGGGATTCCTAAAAGTAATTTGGAACAACAGATCGAAAAGCAATATTTCAACACTTATTCAAGCAATAAGTCCGGACCATTCAAAATTGATGATTCTTACGAGGTTTCCGACGCTTCCTACTTTCCACAAAATTACGAAGCATTCGAAGAAGTTGGAATCGCATCTTGGTATGGCATCGATTTTCATGGTAAATACACTGCTAATGGCGAGATCTACGATTCCTCCGCAATGACGGCGGCTCATCCAACCTTACCCTTGCCGTCAATGGTGCGCGTAACCAATTTGCGCAATGGTCGTACGGCGATTGTGCGCGTAAATGATCGCGGACCATTTTCAAAAGAGAGAATAATTGATGTTTCAGAAAAGGCCGCTGACGAGCTGCAATTCAAGGGTCAGGGCACCACAAAAGTTTACATTCAACTGCTGCGCGATGATACTGATGTGATGATGAGGCGGATACAGAATTAAGACTCATTTTTCTCTCGAGTTTTATCGAGTAATCTCAGCAGCTCGTTTCCGCAATATCGCCTCGAATCTTCTGTTGTTTATCTCAGTAAAAGCCGTGCTCTGTAGCAAAGCCCTCGAAGTAATTTGTAATTAACCCTAATCCCCTCAGCCTTCGTGAGGATTGCAGATGGAAAATAGTAAAATTTATTGCGTTGGCACTGTCTTGTAAGGGTTTAAATAATGTGGCTCTGATTGTTGGAATGGCGCGTAGTAAGGATTAGTGTTGTAAGGATTTGAAATTTGTTGTGCCGCTGGAATTGGTTGCGGCATTGCTACTCTTCTTTCCACCCCAGCTCTGTAAGCCTCAGGCTTTACATCCGCTTTGATGTCTGAAATATCCATTAGTAAAGATTTAGTAATCGGAACATTTCTTAACTCTGGATAATGATGGTTAAGAAAAACAATCGCGTCGTCGATATTATCTTCGATTCTCACGTCAACTTTCCCAAATTTATCATCGCTTATTCCGCCTAGTGCGAATAAATCTTTTGGACCAAAACCACTCGATCTGTAAGTGATTGTAATATGTCCGAGGTAGTTAATAAAACCTTGATGCGCCCAGAATCCCCAACTGCTCAAATCAACTTTCCGATTTTTTAAATAAAGAATCGGAACGATGTGGCGCAAGCACTTCATGTTATAGAGAATAGTTCTTCCGGGCTCAT
>CANNMN010000052.1 GCA_947505885.1 Rickettsiales bacterium | reverse complement strand
TTCAACAATTTTTCAGATATTTTTGGTGATTTTGGCGGTGGGCGCCAAACCAAAAAACGTAGCTCGTCACCTCGCGGCAGCGACGTTCGTTACAATTTGGAAATCTCACTCGAAGAAGCATTTAGAGGCGTGACACAAAAAATTTCCTTCACGATTCCAGTGATTTGTGAACCTTGCAATGGTGCTGGTGGAGAGAAATTAGAAACATGCTCAACCTGCAAAGGAAACGGCAAGATACGCGCCCAGCAAGGCTTCTTCATTGTTGAGCGCACTTGCACAAGTTGCGCAGGCGTTGGTCAAATCATCAGAAATCCTTGCAAAATCTGTCGCGGCGAAGGGCGAGTTAGTAAAGAAAAAACTCTCTCGGTAAAAATTCCCGCGGGTGTTGAAGATGAAAATCGCATTCGACTTTCAGAAGAAGGCGAGGCCGGTGCACGCGGTGGCAAAGCTGGAGATCTTTACGTTTACATCTCGATTCGTAAGCACCAATTTTTCACCCGCAAAACTGACGACATTCATTTTGAAATGCCTATTAAGTTCACTACTGCGGCACTTGGAGGCTCAATCGAAATTCCAACAATCGATGGCACGAAAGCAAAATTACAAATCTCCGAAGGTTCGCAAAATGGTGATCAACTGCGTTTAAAATCAAAAGGCATGAGTGTTATTAATTCAGGCGGGCGTAGGGGCGACATGTATGTGAGGATCAATATTGAAACTCCGGTTAAACTCTCGAGCGAAGAGCGTGATTTGCTGACGAAGCTAGACAAGTTGATGCAAAGTAAGTCGAGCAATCCGAAGTCAGAAAGTTTTTTTAAAAAAGTCGGCGATTTCTTTGGTTAAAATTAAGCTAGTAACACTCGTCGGTTGAGCGAAGTCGATGCCCATTTAGTCTTGCTCGTTAAATCTCGACTTCGCTTAGCCGTCTGGTGATCAAACTGACCGTAAAAATTCTTTGCTTCTTTCTTTCATTTCACAATTTTTCTCGCCTCAATTTTTTCTCCTCATTTCACGACAACCATGCTTCTAAAATTAACAGTTTTTCTTCCGCTTTTTGGTTTTTTATTTTCCGGAATTTTTTCACGAATCGGTGAGAAAAAATTTTCTCCAAATGTTGTTGATCGTTTTGCACAATATTTTTCGACCGGCTTGTTAATTGCTTCTGCCGTCTGTGCTGCGCTCGTTTTTGCTGATGTTTACCAAAACAAAACCAATCAAAACATTACTCTGATTAGCTGGATTTCTTCTGGCGATTTTTCAGCTAATTGGTCGCTGAAGCTTGATTCACTTACCGCGATCATGCTTGTTGTCGTAACTTTTGTTTCGAGCTTGGTTCACATTTATTCGATCGGCTACATGCACGAAGACAAGTCGATCGCTCGTTTCATGTCTTACCTCTCGCTCTTCACTTTTTTCATGCTGGCTCTTGTTACCGCTGACAATTTTGTGCAACTTTTTTTTGGTTGGGAAGGTGTTGGTGTTGCTTCTTATTTGCTCATCGGATTCTGGTACAAAAAGCACTCAGCTAACGCTGCAGCGATCAAAGCATTTGTCGTAAATCGCGTTGGTGACTTCGGTTTAATCATGGCCATCGCTTTGATCTACCTGACTTTTGGCACTGTCGAATATTCTAAAGTTTTTGCTGAAGTGATTAATCACACGAGCGACAAATTTGCGCTTTTTGGCACTGAATTTCGCTCACTCGATGCGATTTGTATTTTGCTTTTCATTGGCGCGATGGGTAAGTCGGCTCAGATCGGTTTGCATGTTTGGCTTGCGGATGCAATGGAAGGCCCAACTCCAGTTTCGGCTTTGATTCACGCCGCAACAATGGTTACCGCTGGTGTATTTTTAGTCGCGCGTTGCTCGCCTATTTTCGAATTTTCAGAAGTTGCTTTGACGATGGTTACCTTAGTTGGCGCATCAACAGCACTTTTCGCCGCAACAATTGCGCTAACTCAAAATGACATTAAAAAAATAATCGCTTACTCAACTTGTTCACAACTTGGCTACATGTTTTTTGCTTGCGGGCTTTCCGCTTACTCTGCGGCAATTTTCCACCTAGCGACACACGCCTTCTTCAAAGCCTTGTTGTTCCTCGGTGCAGGTAGCGTGATTCATGCAATGCATCACGAGCAAAATATTCAAAAAATGGGCGGATTGTGGAAAAAAATTCCCTTCACTTACGCAATGATGTGGATCGGCTCACTTGCTCTTGCGGGCTTTCCGCCTTTCGCTGGATTCTATTCAAAAGATGTGATTCTTGAAGCTGCTTTCATGTCGCATTCGCCCTACGGAAAACTAGCTTACGCGATGGGAATTACCGCAGCATTCTTAACCGCTTTTTATTCTTGGCGTTTGTTGTTTTTAACTTTTCACGGCAAGACTCGTGCCGACAAACATACTTTCGATCACGCTCACGAATCACCGCTTTCAATGTTGATTCCACTTTTCTTTTTAGCATTGGGATCGGTTTTTGCTGGCATCCTCGGCGCTAAAATTTTTCACATGGTTTCGGCCGAAGACAATTTTTTCTTCGATGCAATTTTTGTTCTCGGAGAAAAAGTTTCCTTACTTGAAGAAATTCACCACGCGCCATTTTTAGTAAAAACTTCTCCGCTAATTGTTGGTGTGATTGCGATTGCAATCTCTTACGTTTTTTACCTCTTAAAAACCGACTTGCCAAATAAGTTCTCGCTCGCTCTCAAGCCTTTCTACAAGCTCTCTTACAACAAGTGGTACTTTGACGAAATTTACAAAGTTCTTTGGGTCAATTCAGCTAAAAAATTAGGAAATTTTTTGTGGAGAATTATCGACGTAAAATTTGTTGATGGCGTTCCAAATGGAGCTGCCGCAATTTGTCGTTTTGTTTCTTGTCGTGTATCAAAATTACAAACTGGCTACATTTACAACTATTCTTTCTGGATGGTTATTGGTGTGATTGTGATTTCTTTCTTCCTAATTTCTTCCTTCAAACAAATCGGGATCATTAACTAATGAAACTTCTAGTTCTTAAAGAAACTCACCCAGCAGAAAATCGCGTGGCGCTTACTCCTGAATTAATTTTGAAATATCAGAAATTTGGATTTGAAGTTTTTATTGAAGAAAAAGCCGGAGTAAAATCAGCAATTACTGATGCAGAATTTGTGAAAGCCGGAGCGCAAATCATTTCCGATATTTCAACAATTCTTGCGGAAGTTGATGTGATTATTTCGGTGCAAAGAACCGATGTCGATTTTGCAAAAACTAAAACTGATCTCGTTTTCATTACAAAAGAAAAATTCACTCAGAAAGATATTTCTAACCAGAGAAAAATATTCGCTCTCGACCTAATTCCGCGCATTACCCGCGCGCAAGGAATGGACGTGCTGTCTTCACAAAGTAATCTTGCTGGCTACCGAGCCGTTATTGATGCTGCTTATGAAATGCCAAAAATTTTGCCAATGATGATGACGGCTGCGGGCACAATTTCTGCGGCAAAATTTATGATTATTGGCGCTGGAGTTGCCGGCTTGCAAGCGGTTGCAACTGCAAAAAGACTTGGTGCTGTAGTGTGTGTTTTTGATGTTCGTGCTGCTGCAAAAGAACAGGTGCAAAGCCTTGGTGCAAAATTTATTGAAGTGAAATCTGACGAAAAAAATGATGGAGTTTACGCCAAGGAAGCGAGTGAAGAATATAAAAAACTTCAGGAAGAATTGCTGAAAGAGACGATTAAGAATCAGGATGTGGTAATTGCGACTGCGTTAATTCCGGGAAAAAAAGCACCAATTTTAATTACGGAAGAAATGGTTAAATCAATGAAGCCAGGCTCGATCATTGTTGATCTAGCGGCGGTTAATGGCGGAAATTGCGCGCTAACGCAAGTTGGAAAAATTGTTGAAATAGGCTCGGTAAAAATCATCGGTCACGAAAATTTTCCGTCACGTGTTGCTGCCGATGCGAGTAAAGTTTTTGCTAAAAATATTTTTAATTTTGTTGATCTTCTAACCGACAAAGAAAAGAAAATAATCTCAATAAATCGTGAAGACGAAATAATTAAATCTACCCTCTCATGCTAGAAAATCATGCTCCTGCAAAACCGGTAAGAAGAACAAAAGCTCACTTACACACCTCATTAAATATTGATTCTGATGAGTCGAATTTGCTTAAACCAAAGATTACTATTTTTGGTGTTGGTGGCGCTGGCGGAAATGCGATCAACAACATGATTCGCTCTAATCTTGAAGGTGTTGAATTTGTTGCGGCAAATACTGACGCACAGGCTTTGTCTAATTCTTTGGCGAGTAAAATTCAGCTTGGAGTGAAAGTTACCAAAGGTCTTGGAGCCGGCTCTTTTCCTGATCGCGGACGTGCGGCGGCAGAGGAAAATGTTGAAGAAATCGCCAGATTTTTAGAAGGCAGCAACATGGTTTTCATCGCTGCGGGAATGGGTGGCGGCACGGGAACTGGTGGCGCTCCGGTAATTGCGAAACTTGCGCGCGAACGTGATATTTTAACCGTTGGTGTTGTTACCAAGCCATTTCACTTTGAGGGAAAATATCGCATGGAAACAGCTGAGGCTGGCATTGAAGAGCTTAAAAAATATGTCGATACTTTGATCGTTATCCCAAATCAAAATCTTTTTCGCATCGCTAACGAGCACACAACTTTTGAATCTGCATTCAAAATGGCCGATGATGTTCTTCAAGCTGGAGTTCGCGGCATTACTGATCTAATCACCATGCCGGGTTTGGTGAATTTAGACTTTGCCGACATTCGCACCATCATGACCAAGATGGGTAAAGCGATGATGGGAACGGGAGAAGCAGAAGGTGAAAATCGTGCCATTATTGCCTGTGAAGCTGCTGTTTCAAATCCACTGCTTGACGATATTTCAATCAAAGGTGCAAAAGGCGTTTTGGTTAATATGACTGGCGGCTCAGACATGACGCTGTTTGAAGCTGACATGGCGGTAAATGCAATTCGCAAAGAAGTTGATGCAAATGCCAACATTATTTTTGGATCGGCATTCAACGAAAACATGAAAGGCAAAATTCGGATTTCAGTTGTAGCAACAGGAATTGATGAAGAAGAATTCAGACGCGACACCCAGAAATCAAGCTTTGAACCATCTCGATTCAGAGTCGAAGGGCCAACTGAAAAAAAATCGGTAACGAAAAGTTTTTTTGATCCAGGAGTGTCGGTTAAGCAAGAAGATGAAATCGAAGAAGTCAGCGAAAGCAGCTTCAGATTGAAGAAGATAAATCACAAAAAACATGAGCTGGTTGCTGAAGAAGTAATCGAAGAAGAGTCTTTCGATCTAGAGGAAGATGAGGTCATTGAAGAAATAAAAATAGCTGCAAAGCCAGCAAAAGCAGCAAAACCAAATGCAAAAACCAAGAAAGAAAATTCGGTATTTAGTTTGTTTAGCTTCATGAATTCGTCAAAAGCTGCGAGCGAACCCATTGAAGAACTTGAAGAGGAGGTTGAAAAACCAATTACCGAATTCATGCCGGTTTCAACATTCCACGAAGAAAAATTTGCAGATGTCGAAGAGATTGAAGAAGTTGAAGAAATTGAAGAGACTTCTCTTCCCGTAAAAAAAGAGGTCAAAAAAGAGCCCAAAAAAGAAGTAAAAAAATCAGTAAAAAGCGAAGTTGAGAAAAAGCGTAACCAATTTTTTGGTGCGACAGTTTTTGACGAAGAGGAAGAAGAAAAAGGTAAGAGTAAATTCGACGATGATATTTTGAACGTCCCTGCGTTTTTTCGTCGTAAAAAATAATGCACATCGCCATTACTGAGTGATCTCGTTAATTCGGCTCGATAAAATCTCTAATCTTCCAATCATCATCTCTGCTTAATTGGTGGCGATGGTTGAAAGATTGAGGTAAAATTATCGAATTAATGAACTCGAATAGGGAAGGCGAGTTAAGATAAGTTGATGAATAGTAAAATGGCAAAAATTTATTTAATTTCTCCTGAAAAAATCGACCTCAAAACATTTTCTACTCGCTTAGAGAATGTTTTAAAAACTGGCTTGGTGCCTTCATTTCAGCTGCGTCTTAAGGGTTACGAAGAAAGTGAAGTTACAAAAATTGCCCGCGAGTTAAAAAAAATCTGTCATCAAAATCATTGTTTATTCTTGCTCAACGATTCTTGCGAAATCGCTGCTGCAGTTGGTGCAGACGGCGTTCACCTTGGAGTTGAAGATGGATCAATCGCCGAAATACGAAAAAAATTTCCAACAAATTTTATCATCGGAGCGAGCTGCTACGACTCACGACATTTAGCGATGGAAGCCGGAGAGCAGGGGGCTGATTACATTTCCTTCGGCGCATTTTTTTCGAGCAAAACCAAAATTTCGCGCGGCAAACCAAATACAGAAATTCTTGAATGGGCTAGCGAAATTACAAATTTACCAATCGTGGCGATTGGCGGAATCACTGACGATAACTGCTCTTCCTTGGTTATGGCCGGAGCCGATTTTGTCGCGGTGATTTCTTACGCATGGGATCATCAGGATGGAGAAGTGGTGGCGATAAAAAATTTAGCAAAAAAATTAACAGAAAAAACTGACTCTTCTTCTCACGTTCTTCATTCCTGATTCGCAGCGCTGAAGCGAGGTGATGTCAAACACAAATTCCACTAATTAGAAGTTATTCTCTTAAAAAAGATGAAACAAATTTGGGGGTAATTTCTAAGGACAATCTGAACGGCCCACAAATTCCTAACCAATCAGCGTAAAATATTTGGATAGTTTCGCGCCAAACAGATGAAGCGGGAATGGATCTTGGTTTAGCTAACAACGCAACCTCCTTCTTTCTGAGTAGTCACGATTGGTTCTGCGATTGATACTGTTGAGCCTCGATTAATGGTTGTGGCTGGAGAAGCAGAAGTTTGATCTGCTCTGTCTTTCCGTAACGCGACAACAAGACTCAAGGCCTGCGATGTTGCGGTACCTCCGTTTGCAGCCTTACTGTTATCAATAATTTTTGATGTTAATTTGTAGAGATCTTCTGGCTCTAGTCTTCTCGCAGCGTCTAAGTAATTTTGACCCCCTCTAAGTCCTGCAAAATCAGTGGGCAAAGATGCTGATTTGCTAAGCAAGTCCTTAACAAGATCGTTTCTTGCCAGCACTTCTCGCCGAAAGCCTTGATCGTTAAACAATTTAAAAAATCTCTGATTTGCCAAATTCTCCGCTTTATGTTCTGAGAGACTTAAGCCCGAATCTGGATCGGTCAAATATCCTTTATACCAAGACTCGAGATCTTTGAGAGTCTTATATGCCTCAGGACCGACCCCTAAAATATCATTATTTTCTTTGTTTATTGGGTTGTCGGTATTTTCTTGGTTGAACTTTGTAATGATTGAATTTCTTAGTTCTTCATCATGAATAATGACCGCCAGAAGGAATGAGACTTCTTTGTTTAAGTTTGGAAGTGCTAGAAGATGACCAAATTGATCCAGAGCTATTTTCCAATCTAAATTATCGCGAGATAGAAGATCTAAAACGATTTCTGTGTGGCCATTTTTAGCGGCAAACATCAAAGCCGTGTATCGGCCATCAGATGTTTTTGCGTTAACATCAGCTCCTTGATCCAATAATTCATCAACGGTTTCTATGTGGCCATATCCAGCAGCAAACATCAAAGCCGCGTTAGCATCAATTTCGCGAGCAATTCTATCATGAGGCAGAAGAGTTAAAACTATTTCTGTTTGGCCATTTTTAGCAGCGCGCATCAAAGCCGTGTATCCATCAGATGCTATTGCGTAAATATCAGCTCCTCGATCCAATAGTTCAGCAACGATTTCTGTGCGGCCATTTTGCGCAGCAAACATCAAAGCCGTGCCACCATCAAATTCTCTTGCTTCAATATCAGCTCCTCGATCCAATAGTTCAGCAACGGTTTCTGTGTGGCCATTTTCAGCAGCAAGCATCAAAACCGTGGAGTCATCAAAGGCTCTTGCGTTAGCATCAGCTCCTTGAATCAATAATCCACCAACGGTTTGGGTTAATCCATCTTCATCCTGAACTTCCCCCGAGGATTTGTTGAGGCCTTGATTAGTAGTGAATCTAAGTCTTTTTTTAAGGCGGAAGAGCTAGAGGTAGATTTCATAAATATCTAATGACGGATTTGGGTTAAACTGTAAGACTTATTATTGTTTTTGCGTGTCAGCAACCAGCCTTAAAACTTTTTTGCTTT